>JANPAM010000143.1:0-12077 GCA_031429915.1 Sphingomonadales bacterium
GGCGCGAACCAGATGGAACGCATCGCTTGACGATCAGGAATCGCAAGATCGCGCACGATTGTTTTTGCGAGGCCTTGCCTCACCCTTTGCCGCAGCGGGCGATATCTGGGCACCACGTTACCGCCAAGCAGGCATCGGCGCGTTCCTGACAACCAAGCCCGAAGGCGCGGCGGCGCTTGATGACGCGTATCAGGATATTCTGTTGGCATTCGATCATTTTCTCAAAAATGTGCAAAAGGACCGCCCGATCATACTGGTAGGCCATAGCCAAGGCGCTCTACATCTGACTCATTTACTGAAGGACCGGATCGCCGGAAAACCAATCGCTAAAAGGGTAGTTGCCGCATATATTGTCGGCTGGCCAGTCTCGACCGAAACCGATCTGCCGCTTATGGGCCTTCCCGCATGCACCTCGCCAGACACGACCGGATGTGTCATGAGTTGGGAAAGCTATGCCGAGCCCGCGCGTTACGGCAAGATACTGGAGCTTTACAACGCCACCACCGGCTTCGACGGCAAACCCCGCAAAGATACGGCCATTGTTTGCACCAACCCGCTTAATGGCGGCAGCGAGACCGATGCACCGGCGACAGCAAATCTCGGCACGCTCAAGCCCTCAGGCGATATGAGCACCGGCGAACTCATTGCTTCGACCGTCCCTGCCAGATGCGACAAAAACGGCTTTTTACTTATTGGCGATCCAGTCGACATGGGGCCGTATGTCCTGCCCGGGAACAATTACCATGTATATGATATTCCACTGTTTTGGTCGAATGTCAGGGCAGACGCGCTTTGGCGGCTGCAACAGTTTTTGGCGAAGTGATCCCCCTCCGTTCGTGCTGAGCCTGTCGAAGCACAGTTTGCACAACCTGCCCTTCGACAAGCTCAGGGCGAACGGGTAGTGGGAAGATTATGATTTTTGAAAGTGCCCCCGATTTCCGAGACACACTGGGTGAAGGCGGCGTTCTAATAGGCCTGGATCTGGGCACCAAAACTATCGGCACCGCGTTTTGCGACGCAGGCTGGAACTTTGCCTCCCCCGCCGAACTCATCAACCGGCAGAAATTCTCGAAAGACAAAGTCGCATTACTCGCCGTTATCGCCACCCGCGCAACCAAAGGTATCGTCATCGGCCTGCCGCTCAACATGGACGGCAGCGAAAGTCCGCGCAGCCAATCTACCCGCGCTTTTGCCAAAAATATCGAGGATATCGGCCTTCCCATCCTGCTAAAAGACGAACGCTGGTCCACTCAAGCCATAGAACGCGAAATGATCGCCGCCGACATGAGCCGCGCCAAACGTGCAGCAAAGATCGACAGCGGTGCGGCGGCGTTCATCCTGCAAGGTGCTATTGACGCGTTGACCGCTTGATAAACGGATAAAAGCTGCGTAAGGCACTGGCTTTAATGACATCGACAAATCAAATCGCCTCCGACCGCTTTCCAGCTGGGTCGGCCGCTTTTCCGCACAAGCATTTGCTTGGGATCGCCGGACTTCAGTCTTGGGAAATTCTCTATATATTGCAAGAGGCCGAGCATTGGGTCGCGCTTAACCGCTCAGGTGCCGCAAAGCATGACGACCAGCTGCGCGGGCTGACGATCATTAACGCGTTTTTTGAGAATTCAACGCGCACATTGCTGTCGTTCGAGATTGCCGGAAAGCGGCTCGGAGCCGACGTCGTTAACATGCACGCCGCGCAATCGAGTGTGAAAAAGGGCGAAACTTTAATCGATACGGCGATGACGCTGAACGCGATGCGCGCCGATGCGATTGTCATCCGACACGGCAGTTCGGGCGCGGTGCAGTTGATTTCGGGTAAGGTCGATTGTCCGGTGCTGAATGCTGGCGACGGCAGCCATGAACATCCAACCCAGGCGCTGCTCGATGCGCTGACAATCATGCGGCGCAAGGGTAGGGTCGAGGGTCAGACTGTGGTGATTTGCGGCGACGTGCTTCACAGTCGCGTCGCTCGGTCCAACCTGTTTTGCCTGAAATCGCTTGGTGCTGTGGTGCGCGTCGTTGCTCCCCCCGCGCTGATGCCATTTGGTATCGAGGCATTTGGCGCTCAGACATTCAGCAATTTCGACGAAGCGCTAGACGGTGCCGACGTCGTGATGATGCTCCGTCTGCAAAACGAGCGGATGCAGGGCGACTTCATCCCCTCCCCACGCGAATATTTCCATCTCTTTGGTCTGGATGAACGACGATTAAAGCTGGCTAAACCCGACGCTCTGGTGATGCACCCAGGCCCGATGAATCGTGGAGTTGAAATTGCCAGCAACATTGCCGACCACGTCGAGCGCTCCGCAATTACCGAACAGGTCGAGATGGGCGTCGCTGTTCGAATGGCCTGCCTCGACATCCTCACCCGCAAGGCGCGCGGAATGGAGGGCTGGGCATGAGCGGGATCAATATCGTCGGCGGCCATGTCGTAATGCCAGGAACCGATAAGGCAGAGCCGCTGCACTTGCATGTCGATGGCGGCAGAATTGCCTCGGTCGGAAAGGCTGCGCCACTGGCCGAGCAATTCGACGCCAGCGGGCTGATTATAGCGCCCGGTATTATCGACCTGGGCGTGTTCAAAACCGACAAACCAGCATTTCGTTTCGGCGGAATTACGCGGGCGGCATTGATGCCCGACCAGTCGCCCGTGCACGACGACCCCGCCACGGTCCGCTACGCTGCGCTAAAGGGCAAGCCCGACTTCTGGGTCCATCCACTTGCTGCCGCCACCCGCGACCTTGCGGGGCTGCATATGGCGGAAATAGCACTGATGAAGGACGCTGGTGCGCTTGGCGTGGCAACGGGGCGGCGCTGGATCGCCGATAGCGGCATCATGCTTCGAATTATGCGCTATTGTGCAGCGCTTGACCTGCCGGTGTTCGTACATAGCGAGGACGGAGGTTTGGCGGGGAACGCGGTGGCGACCGAGGGTGAAACCGCCACGCTGCTGGGACTCGTCAGCGCGTCGCCGATCACCGAGTCGTTGGCAATTACACGCGATCTGTTGCTGGCGGAGGAAAGCAGGGCGCATGTTCACTTTCGGCAAGTGACGACGGCACGCGGACTGGACTTGATTCGCGACGGCAAATCGAAGGGGTTGCGAATTACCTGCGGGATCACCCCTGCGCATTTGTTTCTATCGGACAATGCAGTATCCGATTTTCGGACTTTTGCGCGACTTTCACCGCCGCTTAGATCGGAGAGTGACCGGCTGGCCTGCATATCAGCGGTTGCCGATGGCACCATTGACGTCATCGCATCGGGTCACGATCCACGCGGTCCGGAAGACAAGCGCCTACCGTTCTCAGAGAGCAAACCGGGAATGGCGGGGGCCGAAACGCTGCTTGCACTTTCGCTTAATCTGGTTCGCGATGGCACGATATCCACGGGACGACTTTTTGAATTACTCGCGACCAATCCGGCAAAGATACTCGGTCTAAATGCCGGACGGCTTGAGGAAGGTTTCGAAGCCGATATCATCATGCTCGATCCCGATACGCCTTGGCAGATCGACGGTGACCGGATGGCGGCGTTGGCGGGAAACACACCGTTCGACCGACTTCCGGTTCAGGGTCGAGTCCGCCAAATGATGAAGGGCGGGAAGGTCTTATGACTCCCCGCCCCCAAATCTTGATTTTAATGTTAGAGTTTTAGCGCGCAGCGATGCGGCGGCCTTGTGCTGCCGCCATCCGAACAGGCGTTCCCCCGCCGTTGCTGCGCACGAAGCAAACACCGCCCATTGACTTGATTTGCTGGCACGCTGAATTCGCAGTCGCCCGATTGCCAAAGCCGCTGGCTGCAATACGGATCAATGTTTTGCCGTTGACGGTGACCTTTGAACTTGCCGAAGCAAAGCCGGTTAGCACGCCGAAACGTTTGCTGTACTGGTTCCACGCTTTTTCGGCGGCAAGAGCGGACGAAAACGCACCGAGCTGAACCAGATGCGATCCAGGAACTGATTTGAGGGCAACGACAGGCACATCGGCGATTGCCAATTTAACTGGTGCTGGCGATGCAGGAAAGCTGGCCTTAGCCGGGCCTTCTTGCGCTCTAATAAGTGGCGCTTCGGCTACAACCGATGGGGCAACATCGATCATCCTTACAGCGGTTTCAACCGCCGCAAAGCCTACGCTGTCAGCCATCGGTGCTGGGCCGATTGCTGCCAGCTCAACCAAAGCAGGAGCCGAAACCATCGTTGAGGGGAGTGGTTCGGGAAATGTTTCAGGCGCAACTGCGGCCAAGGCGGCAGGCACAGAATTCAGCGCCAAGCGAACGGGTTGCCCCGAGTCTTCGCGCGGTGTAACTTTCAGCAGACCGGCAACGCGGATTTGATAAGCATTTGGCCGGGCATATTGCGCCCATTCGGCAATGCGCTCGTTGACCTGATCCTGTGACATATCCTGCACAGCCATCATTCGAGCTTCGCGCCAGCGCCCATCAAGAGCATAAGCCAACGCCAGATTCTGGCGGGTGCGAGCCGATGCGTTGTCGTTGCGGATTGCTTCGGTTAGTATGTCAACCGCCCGTTTTGAATCGCCAGCGAGCGCTAACGTCAAACCATAATCGCTTGCTGGCACTATTGAGCGGTTCGATTCAACAAGCGATACCGCTGAATTCAAGTCGCCCTGTGCGATACGCACCAAGGCAAGACTAACCACAGTGCGCGGATCGACCTGACCGAGTTCCATAACGTCGGTCAAGGTGCGTTCTGCTGAGGCAAATCGGCCCTGCGACATGTAGATGCGCGCAAGCAGTGCACGATAATCGCGGTTCTGCATGTCCGCTTCAACAGCGAGTTCAGCAAAAGTCAACGCGCGGTCGGTTTTGCCTTTGGCGAACATAGCTTCGGCCTTTTTGGCCCAACCATATGCTTTTTCAGGACCCGCTTTAGTCGCCGAAATCTTCGCTGTGCTGCTAACCCCAAGGCTGGTGCAGCCCAGCATTGGCACCGCGACGAACGCGGTCGACAAGGCGAGCTTTACGACAAAATTGCTATTCATGGTAACACCTCAAAAAAACGCATTGGGTTCAACATTATTGTTTCCGCGCTGGAATAGCGGCGGCCAGCTGACCGATTTCCGGCATCGAGTCGAGAAACGCATCGAGCGCATCGGTAACCAGCATTTGCGCCGACTTGTTATTCACGGCACAGGCCAAACGCAGCTTCAGATGACGACTTTGATCGAGCCGAAGGGTAAACGCTGCTTTGCCTTTTAACCCTGGAGCGGCACGAGCGCGCGAACGTGGGGCGTCGGTCCTGACCTTCTTTGCCATCGGCTTCACCGGAAGCTCCGGCGTCATGGTGACAATCGTCAATGCTGCTCCGACAGGTTCTTGTTCAACTTCGAAGCTGTCGAAGCCTACTGCAGGAGCTTCAACAGATTCTGCCTGAAATTGCTGGGCAATTCGTTCCTGTTGCTGACGCACTTCGGGTTTGACCTCGGGCACAGCTCCAGCGAGCGGGTTGTAGCCCTGATGATCATGCTCGTAATCCATCGGTGCATTAGGATCGGGATCGACATCGTAACCCATGTCATTCCAGCCGAGATCGTCCTGCGCCAAAGCCGCTGAGCCTATGTTGCCCACTATCGGGCGACGCATCGCGGGGCGGGCAGCACCTTTGCGTGCCAGCAATATGCCTGAGAGCGATGCAATTGGTTTTAGTTCCGCCATGTTCTGTGTCCCTGCTGCCGTTACGCGCCGAAAACCCGACGACCAAACCCGCCCATTGGTCGCGCGGAGGCGACTTGCTGGTGGGTAGCAGCGGGGGCGCTGAACACGGTGCGACGGAAATTCTTTTCAAGCCGGTCCGAGATGTACGTCCAAAGCTGGATGACTTCTTGCGAAGACCGGCCGTTGGGGTCGATTTCCATCACGGTTCGACCGTCGATCATCGAAGCGGCAAAATCTGTGCGGTGGTGCAATGTGATTGGGGCGACGGTGCCGTGCTGCGACAACGCAACTGCGGCTTCAGAGGTAATCTTGGCCTTTGGCGTTGCAGCGTTGACCACGAAGATCAATGGTTTGCCTGCGCGTTCGCAGAGATCGACGGTAGCGCCCACAGCGCGCAAATCATGCGGGCTTGGCCGGGTTGGAACTACAATCAACTCGGACACCGAAATGACGCTCTGTATGGCCATAGTGATGGCGGGCGGCGTGTCGATAACAGCCAGTTTAAAGCCTTGCTGACGCAATACCGCCAAATCTGACGCAAGTCGGGCAACAGTTGTCTGTGCGAAGGCAGGAAGTTCGGCCTCACGTTCGTTCCACCAGTCGGCAAGCGAGCCTTGGGGATCAATATCAATCAATACAACCGGCCCGGCCCCGGCAAGCTGCGCCTGGACCGCTAAATGGCCCGACAGCGTAGTTTTTCCCGAACCGCCCTTTTGTGATGCTAATGCGAGAACCCTCACATCAATCCCCTTTACAATTGTTTCAAGAGCCGATGTGACAGAACAGGGCTAAAAATCCGTTAACGGTGCAGAGGATTTCACCTTGCGGCTGGCGCGCGTAGGCCCATTAAACCTTAAGATGTTACGCCGAGAAACCAGCGCTAATTAGCCGAAGTGGCTGGTTAAGAGATTAAGCGCCTCTGTTTACCAAATGTCAGTTTTTTTAATTTATCGCGGAGAAAGCTTAATGGAGTAGTCAATATGAAGATCGGGTCGCAGCTATCGAAACTGGCAATTGCTGCCGTTGCATTGGCGATGATCGCGTCAACGGCACTTGCCAACGTCAAGGCGGGTGTCGATGCCTGGGGACGAGGTGAATATGACGCCGCAGTCAAACAGTGGCGCGATCCGGCATTAAAGGGTGACCCCGACGCCCAGTTCAATTTGGGTCAGGCTTATAAAATGGGACGCGGCGTGAAAGCCGACCTTAACGTAGCGATCGATTGGTACAAACGCGCTGCCGCGCAAGGCCATTTGCAGGCAGCCGACAGCTATGGCCATTTGCTGCACTACCGAAACAGAATCCCGGAAGCGCTCCCCTATCTTCAGGCCTCAGCCGATCGTGGTGACCCGCGTGCGCAATATCTGCTCGGCACCGAATTGTTCAACGGTGTGCATATCGCCAAGGATTGGGTCCGCGCTTATGCGTTAATGACTCGTGCTTCGTCTGCGGGAATGGCCCCGGCTTCGCGCAGTCTGGCACAAATGGACCAATATATTCCACTCGACCAGCGGCAGCAGGCAACCGTTTTGGCGGGTGAGTTGGAACAACGCGCCGGTAGATCTCGTGCGGCCCAAGTCGCTGGATTTCCGATCAACACTACACCGCCCGCAAAAACCACCAAGCCGGTAACGATGCCTCCGTCAAAAATCCCGCCAGCCTCGGCACCCGGATTTCCGCAGGAATATCAAACGACACCAACTCCACCTGTGAAGGCGGCGACACCCAAGCCGACGCCTGCCAAACCCGCAATTGTCAAACCCGCCGTCGATGGCGCGTGGCGAATTCAGCTGGGTGCATTCGGCGAGGAAGCCAATGCGCAGAAGCTGTGGAATTCGCTCGAAGCCAAGATAGGCGGCCTGGCAGGGTTACAACCATATCTGAAAGCCACGGGCAAGGTAACGCGGCTGCAAGCCGGGCCGTTCGCAACGCGTAACTCGGCCGACGCAATGTGCAGCAAAATCAAAGCAACTGGCCAAGCCTGTCTGGTCGTCGCGCGCTAATCGCATAGCCGTTCGATATCGCGACCCAAGGTTTTGCGTGCCGGTTCGTCGCCGGGCTGCACCATAAAATAGTGCGTTCCCGAGAGGCTGGCGCGGCTCGAGCAGTAACTGGCGCATCCGCTTTCGATGCTGCCCGGAAAACGTAATTCGACACCGTCATACTGCGCACTGAATCGGCAAGGGTCGTTGCCTTCCAAGCTTATCTGGACCTTGTCGCCCGATATCGTCGCCCAGCCCCTGCCTTCGCATTTACTCTCGGGACCGAACACCGCGAGCACACCGATCTGGAAGCGCTTGTTGCCTCCGCCGACAGCGCAGAATTTGTCGGTGCCAAGGTCGCCGCGCGTTTCGAACCGTCCGGCAAACTCCAGATTGTCGGGGTCGGGCAAAATTCCTGCCGCTATCGCCTGTTCATCAAGCGCCGATCCCGCATCGCCCGCCCCACCAAGAATCGCGGGGGCTTTGTCGCAGCCCGATTGCGTCGCCAGAATCAACAGCGGAAGCAAAAATTTCATGCAGGCTCCAACCCGTGCGGCCCGATGCGCCGGTAAAAGCAGCTTCGAACGCCGGTATGGCAGGTTGGCCCATCGGGTTTGGCGACAATCCAGATCGCGTCCTGATCACAGTCGATCCGCATCTCAATTATATTTAGGAAATGCCCGCTGCTTTCACCTTTCTGCCACAGCTTCTGGCGACTACGCGAAAAGAAATGAACGGTGCCGCTGTCGCGTGACTTTGCCAGCGCTTCTGCATTCATATGCCCGACCATCAGGACGACGCCATCGGCAACATCGGTCACGACCGCAGTCAACAGGCCGCCTGCGTCGTATTTCAGGTTCCATTCCAAGCCCGTGTCGCGCGCGTCATCCATACAGGCTGACTAACTGGCCAAGGCCCGAAGCGCAACGGCGAACGCTGCCCACAATTTCTTTATGACAGGGGGAAGACATACGGCAGCGACATCCCTATAGGCCAGCCAGCAGCCCTTATCGGATTCGAAACGAACATGCTGACCACCTACCCCTATGATGACGATAAGCTACGCGAAGAGTGCGGAATTTTCGGCGTAAGCGATGTCGAAGGAGCTGCCGCAATGGTTGCCCTCGGTCTACACGCGCTTCAGCACCGGGGTCAGGAAGCCGCTGGCATCACCAGTTTCGACGGTCAGGACTTTCACACCCACCGCGCCGTTGGCCATGTCGCAGGCAACTTCGACAGCGAAGAAGTAATCGGTGAATTACGCGGCCATACCGCCATCGGTCATGTGCGTTACGCCACAACCGGCGGGTCGGGTTTGCGAAATGTGCAGCCGCTTTACGCCGATCTGGTGTCGGGTGGCTTTGCCGTTGGTCATAACGGTAACATCTCGAATGCGATGACGCTACGGCGCGATCTTGTCCGGCGTGGCTCGATCTTCCAATCGACGTCAGACACCGAGGTCATAATTCACCTCGTCGCGACGTCGGGTTACCGGACATTGCTCGACCGCCTGATCGACGCGTTGAAACGGGTTGAGGGCGCCTATTCGCTCATTTGCCTCACCAATGAGGGCATGATCGCCTGCCGCGATCCGCTTGGCATCCGGCCTCTGGTCATGGGCAAGCTCGGTGACGCGATCATCTTTGCATCCGAAACCGTTGCGCTCGACATCGCCGGAGCGGAATTTATCCGCTCGATCGAGCCGGGCGAACTAGTCGTCGTCCGCGATGGTGTATTAACGTCTCATAAGCCGTTTATTCAGCAATCGCAACGGCCGTGCATTTTTGAACATGTCTATTTTTCGCGGCCCGATTCAATAGTCGACGGCAACAGTGTCTATTCAGTGCGGAAAGCAATCGGCGCCGAGCTGGCCAAAGAAAACGGCGTCGATGTCGATTACGTTATTCCTGTTCCAGATAGTGGCACACCCGCTGCCATTGGCTATGCAGAGGCCGCCGGTATTCCGTTTGAGTTGGGCATCATTCGTTCGCATTATGTTGGACGTACTTTCATTCAGCCTGGAGACGGCGTCCGCCATCTAGGCGTGAAACTGAAACACAATGCCAACCGGCATCTGGTCGCTGGCAAGAAAATCGTGCTGATCGATGATTCGATTGTGCGTGGTACCACCAGCCTGAAAATCGTTCAGATGATGCGCGAGGCGGGGGCCGCCGAAGTGCATATGCGGATCGCCAGCCCGCCCACAATGAACAGCTGCTTTTACGGCGTCGACACGCCCGAACGGTCGAAACTTCTCGCGAGCAACATGAATATCGAGCAGATGCGCGAGTTCATTCAGGCTGACAGTCTGGCGTTTATTTCCATCGACGGGCTTTACCGAGCGCTTGGCGAAGACGCGCGGCATCAGGGTCAACCGCAATATTGCGATGCCTGCTTCACCGGCGATTATCCGACAAGCCTGACTGACCATGACGAGGCCGAGCAGAGCGAACTGATACTGCTCAGCGAGCGGAAAACGGCCTGAACATGAGCGGAGCGTTCGAGGGCAAGATCGCGCTGGTGACCGGTGCTAGTCGCGGCATCGGAGCGGCGACCGCGACGGCTTTGGCGGCGCAAGGCGCGCATGTCATATTGACTGCTCGCAACGCCAAAGACCTTGAAACCGTCGAGGATTCGATCTTCGACGCTGGCGGAAATGCTACCATTGCGCCACTCGACCTGACCGACGGCGACAGCATCGGCAGGCTGGCAGCCGCGGTGACCGAGCGTTGGGGCAAACTCGATATATTGGTTCTCAATGCAGCGA
Organism: Sphingomonadales bacterium; assembly: GCA_031429915.1. Lineage (GTDB taxonomy): Bacteria > Pseudomonadota > Alphaproteobacteria > Sphingomonadales > Sphingomonadaceae > Sphingorhabdus_B. The sequence goes on from JANPAM010000143.1 coordinate 10,426, forward strand.
TGCTTGGTACCCTCGCTCCTGTACCGGCGATAGACGGTGCCGAGTTGACCCGTGTGTTTACACTCAACGTCATCGCCCAACAGGTCATGATCGCGTCATTTGATGCACTCCTCCGCAAAAGCGATGCAGGGCGCCTGATCGCCCTCACCTCCTTGGTCGGCAACCAACCGCGCGCTTTCTGGGGAGCCTACGGCGCATCGAAGGCAGCGCTCGAAAACCTCGTCACCAGCTACGGCGAGGAAGTGAAGAACCTCTCCGCCGTCCGCACCGCAATCGTCGATCCGGGCCGCACCCGCACAAAAATGCGCGCCGCTGCCTATCCAGGCGAAGACCCTGCGACAGTGAAAGAGCCAGCTGTTGTAGCTAATACGATCGTCGGTTTGCTCCAGAGCGATTTCCAATCCGCTCATCGGCTAGTGATCGACGGCTAGCGAAGCTAATAAAGATTGAGGCGCCCGCCTGCGGCGAGCAAGGCGCGAAGGCACAAAGAATAAACGGCATCCTTCGTGCCCCTTCGACGCCGCTGGGGCGTCGCTCAGGACAGGCTTTGAGCCTTCGCGCCTTCTTTACAATCATCCTTTGGTTTTCGCAAAAGCCGCCAGTGCCCGCTCTCGCGCATCCTTGTGGCCAATAATCTTTGCCGGGTAATTTGTCGGCCTAACGCCGAACTCATCTGGATCATGAATCGAGCTATCGCCCAGCTTCGCCAATTCCGGCACCCAGTCCCGAATATACCCCGCCGCATCGAACTTATCCGACTGCGACAAGGGCGCCATGATCCGAACGAACATATTGCTGTCTACACCGGTCCCCGCGGTCCACTGCCAGTTGACGCTATTGCTTCCATAATCGGCATCACACAACGTGTCCCAGAACCACTGCTCACCCTCTCGCCAGTCGATCAGCAGATGTTTGATGAGAAACGAAGCCGTGATCATCCGGACCCGATTGTGCATCCAACCAGTCGCCCAAAGCTGCCGCATTCCGGCATCGACGATTGGGTAGCCGGTCCGCCCCTTTTGCCACGCTCGTAGGTCGGCATCGGCTTCGTTGCCGCTGCGCCACGGCAGTTTATCGAAAGCGTCCCGCGCGTTTTTGTGACCATATTCGGGATGGGCCAGAATGATATTCTGCGCGTAATCGCGCCACACGAGTTCCTTCAAGAACACATCCACAGACCCGCCAACCTTCATCGTCGCGTGCCACGCAGTAGCCGGAGAGATCTCGCCAAAATGCAGATGCGGTGAAAGCGACGATGAGCCTTCGGTCGATGGCAGGTTGCGGGTTTCGTTGTAATGACGCGCTTTGTCGATGAACTGGTCCAGACGCTCCGCCGCCCCCGCCTCGCCCGGTGTCCAGTTTTTATCCATCTCCGTTGCCCAATCGGGCTTGGTCGGGAGCAGCTTCCAGTCGGCAAGCGTGTCGCTCGCGGGCCAATGTTCAGGCGCAGCAATTTTCTTCGGCGCAGGCAGCGGCTTGGGCGGTGGCATATGCTGAGACAAAGCCCGCATAAACGGCGTGTAAATCTTGAACGGCGTGCCAGAGCCGGTTTTGACGGTGTTAGGCGGCAGCAAGTAATTGCCGTCATGACAAATCAGTTCGCAACCCTCGGGCAACCCCTTCGCCACCGCCTTCTCTGCATTGCGCCACCA
>JANPAM010000144.1:0-9144 GCA_031429915.1 Sphingomonadales bacterium
CCGGCGCTGTTGCGTCCCGGCCGCTTCGACCGTCAGGTCGTCGTTCCTCGTCCCGATATCGATGGTCGCGTCAAAATTCTTGAAGTGCATATGAAGAAGGTGCCGTTGGCGCCCGACGTTGATGGCCGAGTGATTGCACGCGGCACTCCCGGATTTTCGGGTGCTGATTTGGCTAACCTCGTCAACGAAGCAGCCCTGCTCGCGGCCCGTCGCGGCAAGCGCCTGGTCGCCATGCAGGAGTTCGAGGACGCCAAAGACAAGGTGATGATGGGCACCGAACGAAAGTCGATGGTCATGACCGAAGACGAAAAGAAGATGACCGCCTATCATGAGGCCGGCCACGCGATTGTTGCGGTCCACGAACCAGCATCCGACCCGATTCACAAGGCGACAATCATCCCGCGTGGGCGCGCGTTGGGCATGGTGATGCGCCTGCCCGAGCGTGACAGCTACAGCTATCACCGCGACAAAATGCACGCGAACCTCGCAGTGTCGATGGGTGGCCGCGTTGCTGAAGAATTGATCTTCGGTCACGACAAGGTCAGCTCAGGCGCATCAAGCGACATCCAATACGCAACCAGCCTTGCCCGCGACATGGTCACCCAATGGGGCATGTCAGAAGAAATGGGTCCGTTGCAGTATGAGGAGCGCAACGAAAGTTATCTTGGCTACGGGATGGCGCAGCGGTCGGCGATGTCAGACGAGACAGCAAAGAAAATCGATGCCGAAATCCGCAAGCTTGTTGAGGGCGGGCACGGGCGTGCCACTGGTTTGCTCAAAAAGCATAACAAGCAGCTTCATTTGCTGGCCAATGCCTTGCTTGAGTTTGAAACACTGTCGGGTGACGAGATCAAATCGCTCCTCGCGACTGGCAAATTCGAGCGTGACGACGGCGCGGTTGTCAAACCGTCGAGCATTCCGCAGATCGGTACTGCAATCCCCAAAGCCGGACGGCGCAAGCCAACGGGCATAGGGGGCGCAGCACCGCAAGGCGCTTAGCGTTACAATCCTTTACGGGAACAATGGCTGTTCAAGCGGCGTTCACTGCTCTATCGCTAAAACCGAGAGAGTAAGAGGTCGCAAATATAATGAAATTGAAGCTGTTGCTTGCAGGCAGCGTGCTGCTGCTTTGTCCCTCCGTCGCACAGGCGATGGACGCCGAAACTTTTTATGTGAAGGCGGTCGCCCTGAAAAAAAAGGGGGTGAAGGCCATGTTTTCTGGCGACCTGAAGCCGATGGTGACTGTTTTCAAAAATGCGGCGGACTCGGTTAAGGCGGAGAACGAAAAAGCCAGAGACACTGGCACTCCGTTATTTTGTGCCCCGAAAAAATACAGGCTCACGGCTGATCAATTCTTGACCGAATTCGGTAACATTCCACAAGAACGTCGCCGCAGCCAGACCGTTCGCCAAGCGTGGCGCGAAATTGTTATCCGGCGCTTTCCCTGCTAGCTCCCGCATAGGGAGAGACTGATGCCGATCTATTGCGACGAATCAGGCGGCATCGGGCGCGGTGTGATGACGCTGGCGGCGCTTTCGATTGAAGCAAATGCCGCTGACGACATACTGTCACGCTTCCGTGAAGTGACCGGGCTGACCAGCGAACTGAAGGGCAGCCGGATTGACCTTGCCGAACGAGCGCTCCTTTTCGAACTGCTCGAACCGAGTGATTGGCATGCCACGGTTGGAATCGCGATTTCTGCACTGAAACCCGAACCCGGGGCAGACAGGGGCGATCATGACATCTCGATTTATGCCGCACTTCTCGACGATGTAATCGGGTCGATGCTCGTTAATCGCGGTTTCGACTGTAGCGAAGTAATTATCGACGATGGCCGCTACGGTATCGAGACGTTGGCTTTGGTTCGCAATTCTGTCGGGAGGTTGGTCGGACCGCTTGGCACCGCATCACTTGCTGTCAGCCATGTTTTAGCCGGACTGCAACTCGCCGACGTGATTGCCAACAGCTTCTTTAACCGTGCTCTAGTGTCCGGACGCCAAGCCCGCCTCGCCGCAATAGTCGCGCCGTTTCTGGAAAATGGGAGAATAAAACTGCGGCTTCTACCCGGCGACACCCAGAGTAATGATGAGCATTACGAATAACGTCAGCGCAGTCATCGCAAATACCGATAAAACGCACATCCGCCAAAATGCCCCGAAACGCGATGTTTCATAGGCATGATGCAATTGCCGGTACAAGTGGATCGGCGGCACGAACGCCAGCATCAACCCGCCAATTACCTCGGTGGCCGAGTACTGGATCAATACCGCAAACAGTGCGGTCAGCATCATCATGAAGGTCAGCGAATAGGTCACGAAAACCGCATGATCGAACATCTTGAACCGCCGACGCCAGAAAAATAACAACCATACAAACGGCACCGAAATAGGGATCAGCGCCCAGCTGAATTTATAAGCATTGGACTGTATTTTGTAGATCAGCAGCTGGGGATTGTCGCCTGCGTGCTTGACTGCTTCGTTCAAACTTTTCGCACCGGGAAATTGCAGATCGGTAAACCGCCAGTCAGCGTCTGTCCCTGCTTCGGTCTGCTCCCCCAACGCAGTCAGAGCGCCGTTCATTATCGTCAAGTCGCCCTGTTCGGATTCGAGTTTGGCCTCAATGGCCTCGGTTGGTTTCCCATCTCTGCTAGCGGCGCTCAACTCGGCTTCCAAGCGCGCGATGTTCGTCTCGGTATCTGTTTTGGCCTTGGTAATCTGGCTTGTCTCGATCTTCCCGGGACCGAAAGCATTTTGGATATCTCCAGCCCCGGGCACTAGCCAGTTGAAAACAGCGAATGTCAGGAAAACAGTGAAGAGGAACAAGGCGAGCGGTGATACAAACTTGGCGCGTTCGCCGTGCACATAGCGACGGGTCAAGTCGCCGGGCGTCCAGAAAAGCATCGGCAAAGTGCGCCAGATTTTGCCGTCAAAATGCAGAACGCTATGCAGGATGTCATGGCCGAACGCGTGCAAGGTGCGGTGAACCTGGGCCTTTTGCCCGCAGGTATGACAATGCTTACCGATTAGCGTCGTGTCGCAATTCAGGCAGTTGCCCTCGACGGCAACACGCCCCTCCCCGCTCGCTGGCTCAACCGCACGCGCGATTACGGCACCGGTCAATATGTCTGCCGCCCCTGTGAATTCCTCCGCCATAAAGCGGGTCTAACAAGCCGGCGGCGCTTTGCAAAAAAGAAAAGGCCCGGGAATCGCCCGGGCCCATCTTCAAATTCAATTTGCGCCGAATTTACCGGTCGTAATCGCGCTGCACCCCGGCACCGCGCGCGGGCGCAGCGGCGGTCAGGCGAAGTGCTTCAGCCGAAAGACTAATCGACCCAATCGCATCGGGTGCTTCGTCTTCGTCAACCTGGACCTTCTGCAACGACTGGATGACGCCCTCTTGCAGGTGGTCGGGGCGAACGGTTGCTTCGGCAATTTCGCGCAACGCGACAACCGGATTTTTATCGCGGTCGCGGTCGATGGTCAGTTCAGCGCCGCCCGAAATCTCTCGCGCGCGCTCTGCTGCAAGCAGTACGAGGTCGAAACGGTTGGTAACCTTGTCAATACAATCTTCAACGGTAACGCGTGCCATACTGGCTCCTGATTCTTACGATAATGTCGGAAAGTTGAGTGCGCCTATGACGTGACCGCGCAAATGTCAATGAAAACGCCGCGCCGCTTGTGCCAGCGAATGTTCGACACTAGGCCGTTCCAATGGCGACCGAGCACCCCCAAACTAAGCTGCCCGGCACAATGTTCAGCGTGGCTGGGCACGATTTGCATTTGGTGCATAGCCCCGAAGATCGCTTACAGGCGGTGCTCACGCTGATCCAAATTGCAAAGACGTCGGTTCGGATGTTCTTTTACATGTTTGGAAGCGATGACACGGGTCGTGAAGTACTGGGCGCACTGGCCGAAGCAGCAGGACGCGGTGTGCGGGTTCAGTTGATTATAGACAGCTTTGGGTCCGCCGACACCGCGCACTCTTTTTTTGACCCGTTAGTCGATGCAGGCGGACAATATCATTGCTTCAGTTCGCGCTGGGGGGTCGGGTATTTTGTCCGCAACCACCAGAAAATGCTGATTGCCGATGGCGAACACGCTTTGGTTGGCGGGTTCAATATCACTGACCAGTATTTCGGACGGGCGGGGGAGAATAGCTGGGAAGATTTGGGGCTGGTCGTTTCAGGTCCCGAGGTTGCACATCTTGCCAAGTATTTTGATGCACTCGACGGCGTGTCGAAAGATGGCACGGTGCGGTTCGGCAGCACGCGCGCAATCATCCGAAGCTGGCGGCCCGGGAATGGCGCGATCCAGTGGCTACTCGGCGGGCCGACAAACCGGATATCGCCGTGGGGTCGGGCACTGAAGCACGCGCTGGAAACCGCAAAGCGACTCGACATCGTATCCGCCTATTTCTCGCCGTCCCAAACCGTGCTTCGTCGGATTGCAAAGGTGACACGACGCAAACGCGGTTCGCGGCTGGTGATGGCGGGCAAGACCGACAACGGCGCGACCATCGGCGCAGCGAGGCTGCTCTACCGTTATCTGCTAAAGCGAAAGGCGAAGATTTACGAATATCAGCCCCGCCCTCTGCATATGAAGTTGCTGGTGATTGACGACGCAGTTTACATTGGCTCTGCCAATCTCGACGTCCGAAGCTTGTTTATCAATCTGGAAATCATGGTCCGCGTTGTCGACGCCGGTTTCGCTTCGCACATGCGTGAACTGATCGACGGCATGGTCGCCGAGTCAGTCGAACAGACCGGAATATTACTGAAACAGCGTGACAGCTATTGGAGCCGGTTCAAAGCCGGGCTTGCGTATTTTCTGGTGAACTCGGTCGATTACAGCATCGGACGGCGGTTAGGTTTCAGGCAATTGCCGAGGGACTAAGCTATTCCTTCCAACCCCAGAAAAGATGGCATGGCAGGATATTCCAGGCTTCAAAACCGTTATCAATCCGGGCAAAATGCGGGGTCATAAAGTCGCGCGCTCGGGCACGAAACTGATAGACAAGAAACGCGCCGCCGGGGCGAATGGCACGCGCAGTCTCCTCGGCGATCACTGGTCCCAAATTATCAGGCAAAGTCGAAAATGGCAGGCCGGACAAAACATAGTCTGCATTTTGAAAACCGAACTGCGCGATAATGTCTTTAACGTCAGCTGCCGATCCGTGAACCGCGATAAAGCGGCTATCGCGGATGGTTTTCCGAAGATATTCGATAAAATCGGGATTGAGGTCGATTACCAGCAAAGTCGCGTCAGGCCGCATCCGGTCAAGCACTGGCTGACAAAAGGTTCCGACACCGGGGCCATATTCGACGAACAGTTTTGTGTTTTCCCAATCAACGGGGGCAAGCATCTTCTTGACCGTTCGGTCCGACGACGGGATGATTGAACCGACCATCACCGGATGCTTGATAAATCCTTTGAAAAACACGCCCCACGGCCCGAGAAAGCGGCTGACCCGACTTTTGGCGCGGTCCAGCAATTGCGTTTTGGCCAGCGATGAATTCATATTGTCTGCCCGGGAATTGTTTCAGTCGAAGCGACTGCACTCGCAAATCGAGAGCAGTTTTGCAACCGCGTTAAGCAACTAACCATATTCGCACAGTTGCGTTCCCACGCTTTCTCCCCCTATGCAGATTTCATGGCTACATATCCATCAGGGACGGTTTCAGTTATTTTCGTCGCTCAGCGAACGACTGCTGATGATGCGGGATACGATGAAGCGGCGACGGCTATGTATCAGCTAGCCACGACGCAGTCGGGATTTTTGGGTATGGACTCGGTACGCGACATCACGGGCTTGGGCATTACCGTCAGCTATTGGGCAAGCGACGCCCACGCCAAAGCTTGGCGGGACCAGCCTGACCACATCGCAATCCGAGAGGCAGGCCGGGCACGCTGGTATACTGATTACAGCTTGCACGTTGCCGGAATCACTCGAAGCTACGACTGGAAAAAGCCGTGAGCGCGGTTCCGGCCATTCCGAATACCAGAGTTGTCGTGTTATTTTTGGTGATGTTGGTCGCCGCCGCTGGCAACACAGCGATGCAATCGGCGCTACCTGCAATCGCCAGCCAGCTTGATATGCCGGATGTTTGGGTATCACTCGCATTCAGCTGGTCGGCGCTACTTTGGGTCATCACTGCGCCGAAATGGGCTCGGATGTCAGACAAGCGCGGGCGCAAGTCGTTGATGAGCCTCGGGATGGTTGGCTTCATCATGTCGATGGGCCTGTGCGGTTTGGTGTTATGGCTCGGCCTTGAAGGTATGATCGGGCCGGTTGTAACCTTCAGTCTGTTTGCGCTGTTTCGAAGCCTTTACGGCGGCTTCGGATCAGCGGCACCTCCGGCGGTTCAGGCCTATGTCGCGGCGCGCACCGAACGCGCCGAACGTGCCAAGGCATTGTCATTGCTGGCATCGTCGTTCGGCGTCGGGACGGTTATCGGCCCTGCAGTGGCGCATTACCTGATTTTCCAACCGCTGGGATTGGCTGGTCCTCTGATTGTTTTTGCCCTGTTTGGCGTTGGTGTTTTAATCGCGCTGCACTGGCATTTGCCAAATGACACACCCCGATTTGCAGCACGCGGTGCGGTGGCTGCCTATCCGAATTCGGCTTCGATGAATGCGCCGGACACTGAAAACACCGAAGGCCAGGCGCTCGACGCGGAGATGTTGCCGACAGAAGTGGTCCGGCTGAAGTGGCGCGATGACCGGCTGGTTGCTTGGTTGGCGGCGGGTTTGATCGGCGGGCATGCACAGGCGATCTTGCTCGGCGTCGTCGGCTTTCTGGTACGCGACCGGTTGGGGCTGCAAGACCAGCCGATGGAGGCGGTGCAAGCCAGCGGCTCGGTGATGCTCATCGGCGCAATGGCGACCCTGCTCGCGCAGTGGGGGCTAATCCCGATGCTATCGCTCGCCCCGCGCAGCTCGGTGTTGTTGGGCTCGGTCCTTGCGCTGGTTGGGGTTGTTCTGACCGGCATCAGCTACGACTTTTACGGCATCAGCACGGGGTTCGCCATAGCCTCGCTTGGTTTCGGCCTGTTCCGCCCCGGTTTTACCGCAGGCGCATCGCTGGCGGTTCGGCGGCACGAGCAGGGCGACGTCGCAGGAAAGATCGCGTCGATCAACGGAGCTGCCTACATCGTGGCGCCAGCAATCGGTGTTGCGCTGTTCAATTTCTGGGAGCCTCTTACGTTCGCGCTTACCGCACTGGCCCTCGTCTTTTTGATTATCTGGGGACGGAAGGCCTTGGTCGTCGCCGACTGACGCTTATGGCTCGTGCTTGGAATCTTTCACCGGCTTCATCATGCCCGGCAAGATAAAGCCCATACCTTGCGGCAGCATCGCAGCCTGTTTCAGCTTCGCCTCGATGGTTCGGTATTCCTCTTCCATCTCGACCGTCACTGTCGCGCGTGATGCGGTCAGCGCGTGCGAGAAGTGGCTCATCAGCACCTCGGTGGCGTCGTTGCCTGATTCGCGAAGTGCGAACAAGCCGGCGCGGCGAACGAGGTCTTCCAGATCGGCACCGGTATACCGGTCAGTCTTTTCGGCAATGACATCGAGATCAACATATTTGGCCAACGGCATTTTTGCGGTGTGGATGCCCAATATCCGGCGCCGTCCTTTCTCATCGGGAACGGTCACATAGATTAGCTCATCGAACCGTCCGGGTCTGAGCAAAGCAGGGTCGAGCAAAGTGGGTCGGTTGGTCGCGCCAATCACGACAACCGACTGCAGCTCTTCAAGCCCGTCCATTTCGGCAAGAATTGTGTTGACCACCCGTTCGGTGACCTGCGGCTCGCCGCGCCCGCCGCCACGTGCCGGGGCAAGACTGTCGATTTCATCGAAAAAAATCACGCAAGGTGCGACCTGCCGCGCGCGGGCAAAGAGCCTCGTGATTTGCTGCTCGCTCTCGCCGTACCACTTCGAAAGCAGGTCCGACGATTTCACCGAAATGAAATTCGCCTCTGCCTCGCGCGCCACCGCTTTTGCCAGCAACGTTTTACCAGTGCCGGGCGGGCCATAAAGCAGAAATCCCTTGGCGGGCCGGATACCCAACCGCCGGAACGCCTCGGGATTGCGCAAGGGCAATTCGACGCCTTCCTTCAGCCGCATCTGCGCTTCGTCCAGCCCACCTATATCCTCCCAACGGACATCAGGAGCCTGAACCATGACTTCTCGCATTGCAGATGGCTGGACGCGTTTCAACGCTTCGAAAAAGTCATCGCGGGTTACCTTGAGCGCTTCGAGGATTTCGGGCGCAATAGACCCGCTTGCGAGATCGATCTTAGGCATGATCCGCCGTACCGCCTCGATAGCAGCTTCGCGGGCTAAGGCCGACAGGTCAGCGCCGACAAAACCATAGGTTGTGCGCGCCAGTTCTTTCAGATCGACGCGGGGGCCGAGTGGCATGCCGCGTGTATGGATTGCAAGGATTTCGCGCCGTCCGCTCTCGTCAGGCACGCCGACAATGATCTCGCGGTCGAAGCGGCCGGGGCGTCTCAAGGCTTCGTCGATCGCCTCGGGCCGGTTGGTCGCCGCGATCACCACCAGATTGGTGCGCGGCTCAAGCCCGTCCATCAACGTCAGCAGCTGCGCCACCAGCCGCTTTTCGGCCTCCCCGTGAACCTGGTCGCGTTTGGGGGCAATCGAATCGATTTCGTCGATGAATAAGATCGACGGTGCCGCCTTGGTTGCCGCTTCGAAAACTTCGCGAAGTTTCTTCTCCGATTCGCCGTAAGCGGAGCCCATGATTTCGGGGCCGTTAATGAGGAAAAACTCGGCTTCGCTCTCATTTGCGACCGCACGCGCCAGCCGTGTTTTACCAGTCCCCGGCGGGCCGTGGAGCAAAACCCCGCGCGGTGGATCAACGCCAAGCCGCGTGAACAATTCCGGATACCGCAGTGGTAGTTCGACCATTTCACGCAGCTGCTTGATCGTGTCGCCCATGCCGCCCAGATCGTCATAGGTCACATCGGCGCGCCTGCCGTCCTTGGCCTCGGCATATTCGGCGCGCAGTTCGACCTCGGTATCATTGTCGATATGGACGATGCCCTTGGGCACTGTCGAAACCACCGTCAGCCGGATTTCTGCCAATGCAAAGGCAGGAGCAGCAAGCATCTGGCGAAGCTGCGGC
>JANPAM010000145.1:0-6812 GCA_031429915.1 Sphingomonadales bacterium
GGGCGCGGTTGCAGGCGCAACCCGTCGAAATGCGAATCTCGAAGGGCTACGCCGAAGAGCGGCCAGCTAGGGCAACATATTGGCAATGTCAACGCCTTTGCCCCGTTCTTGCAGCGCTATCCGGCTCTTGCGCCTGTGCGACCGCCGCCTTAGACATGAAGCATGGCTGTTTCATATCATCGTGCGATCTTGGTTCCCCTATGTATGGCGCTGCTTTTACCTGGATGTAGCACTCCCGACGGCGATTTTCCGTCGCTTGAGCGCCGCCCGTTCGAGACCGAGACGCCGGTGGCCGAACCAGTCGCGCCTGCTGCTCCGACCGTTTTGCCAGCCTCGCTAGCTGACAAAGTTAGCACGCTCACCAGAAGGCACGAGGCCGCGAGAGCGAGCTTTGCTAAGGCTTTGCCTAACGTGCAACGCATCGCGGCTGGAGCCGCTGGTAGATCAGCTGGAAGTGAGGCGTGGGTCAACGCGCATTTGCAACTGTCGCGGCTCGACAAGATGCGGTTCGATTCGGTGGCGGCTTTGGGTGAGTTTGACGGACTGATCGGTGACCAGATTGACGGCGATTCGGGCTATGTCGCGTTGCTGGTCGAAGCGCAGGAGAAAATTGCCGGCGAAGTTGCCGCGCAGAAGGCTGAAATCGAGCGGATGTCGCGGCTGATCGGGGAATAGCTATTCACTGCGAACAAGCGCCGCAATCGCTTGACCGCAAGCTGTGTTGCGATGCACAATCGCCTGTATAATGACCGAGCCGACGCGCCCTTCAAGCATATCGCAGAACCCTGACATTCGCTTGCTGGGCAAGATGCTCGGCGACGTCATTCGAGCTTATGGCGGCGACAAATTATACCGGCAGACCGAATATATCCGCTCCACCAGCGTTGACCGGTTTCGCGGTATTGAAGGCGCAGATAGCAATGATCGCGGGCTGGGTGCGCTTTCGCTTGATGACACCCTGAACTTCGTTCGCGGTTTCATGCTGTTTTCCCTGCTCGCCAATCTGGCCGAGGACCGGCAGGGACTGGCGCATGAAGACGGCGCGACCTTTGCCGAAGCGCGTGCGCGGTTGAATGATGAGGGCATCAGCGACGATGCCATATCCGAATTGCTAACACATAGTCTCATCGTCCCTGTGCTTACCGCTCACCCGACCGAGGTCCGCCGCAAAAGCATTATCGATCATAAGAATCGAATCGCCGAGCTAATGACGATGCGCGACGAGGGGCTGGCGACCACGCCCGACGGCGATGAAATCGACGCAGCCATCTACCGCCAAATCGCGCTCCTTTGGCAAACAAGGCCGCTGCGGCGCGAAAAGCTGTTTGTCGCCGACGAAATCGAGAATGTCCGCGCATATATGCAAGAGGTGTTCCTGCCTGCATTGCCCAAACTTTATGCTGGTTGGGAAAAGGCGCTGGGAAGCCGCTTGCCCGGTTTTGTGAGGCTCGGCACATGGATCGGTGGCGACCGCGACGGCAACCCGTTTGTCGATGCCGGAACGCTGGCTTATGCAATGACCCGCAACGGCGGCACCGCAATTCGAAGCTATCTGGAGGCGGTACACAGGCTGGGTTCCGAGATTTCAATCTCGTCCGGCATGAGCGAAACGCCCGAAGCGGTGTTGACGCTGGCTGACAAGAGCGGCGACAATGCGCCAACCCGCGCCGATGAGCCTTACCGCCGTGCGCTGTCCGGGATTTACGCTCGGCTTTGCGCCACGCATGTCAAGCTGGTCGGAGATAACCCGCCGCGTCCGGCGAAGCTGGCCGGTGAGCCTTATGCCACCCCCGAAGAACTGCGCGGCGACTTGGTGACGATTGCGTCGGCGCTTGCCAGCGGCGGCAGCGGCGCTTTGTCGAGCGGCGGTGCCTTGGGGCGCTTGATCCGCTCGGTCGAGATTTTCGGCTTTCATCTGGCAACGCTCGACCTGCGGCAGAATAGCGATGTCCATGAACGGGTAATTGCCGAGTTGTTCAAGATGGCTGGGGTTGAAGCCGACTATGCTTCGCTCGCTGAAAGTGCACGCGTCAAGTTGCTCATTGCCGAATTGTCGCACAACCGACCGCTCGCTGGCGAATGGACAATCTATAGCGAAGAGACCGCCAAGGAACTCGCGATTGTCCGTGCCGCTGCCAAGGCGCAAGGCGATTTTGGGCGAGGCGCGATCACCACCTATAATATCAGCAAGACCGAAAGCGTGTCCGACATGCTTGAAGTGTATGTGATGCTCAAGCAGGCCGGGCTCTACCGCATTGCTGAAGATGGCACGCCGTCGGCAAGCATCATGTCGGTGCCGCTGTTCGAAACCATTGCCGATCTGCAAGCCGCGCCGGAAACGATGAAAGCATATTTCGCGCTGCCTTTGATCCGCAAGCTTGCAAGGGCGCGCGGTCATCAGGAGGTGATGATCGGCTATTCGGATTCGAACAAGGACGGCGGGTATCTGACATCGACGTGGGAACTGTACGAAGCGTCGAGCGCGCTTGCCCCGGTCTTTGCCGAAGCGGGCGTTGCCATGCAGCTTTTCCACGGACGCGGCGGAGCTGTCGGGCGCGGCGGCGGATCGGCTTTTGGCGCGATTAAGGCACAGCCGAAGGGTACCGTGCAGGGGCGCATAAGGATCACCGAACAGGGTGAAGTGATTGCCGCCAAATATGGCACCGTCGATCACGCGGTCACCAGTCTGGAAACAATGGCGTCAGCGACATTGCTGGCGACTTTATCGTGCGATCCTGTTGACGATGCCGATGTGCTGCGGTTCAAAGCGGCGATGGCTGAACTATCCGCGAGCGCCTTCTCCCATTACCGCAGACTGGTCTACGGCACCGACGGCTTCACCACCTTCTTCCGCCAGATGACCCCGATTTCCGAAATCGCAACGCTCAAAATCGGATCGCGCCCGGCCAGCCGCAAGGCAAGCGACGCCATCGAAGATCTGCGCGCGATTCCGTGGGTATTCAGCTGGGCTCAAGCGCGGGTTATGTTGCCCGGCTGGTTCGGTACGGGACAGGCGCTGCATGATTTCGCCGACAAGGGGTTGCTGAAGGCAATGGCTGGCAACTGGTCGTATTTTCAGACAATCCTCGCCAATATGGAAATGGTGCTCGCGAAGTCCGATATGGGCATTGCCTCGCATTATGCGGGACTGGTCGAAGATCAAGCACTGGCGGCGGACTTGTTCGGCCAAATAAAGAACGGCTGGTCACAATCGTATGACAGCCTGCTCGATGCCACCGGCCAGAGCCACTTGCTCGATGCCCATCCGGCGCTCAACAACTCGATCAAGTTGCGGTTGCCGTACATAGAACCGCTGAACCTGCTTCAGATCGAACTCATGAAACGATACCGGGCGGGCGAAACCGACGAGCGGATCGGCGAAGGTATTCAGTTGACGATTAATGCAATTGCCACTGCGCTCAGGAACAGCGGATAAGTCACGCCTTCGCTATTGCGAACTGTTATCACAAAAAGCCAATGAATGTGCGCTTTAGCGGGTTGCCCCTTGCGCAAAATCCGCCTACCGCCACGGCAATTCCGCTACAGCCCTAAGGGAAGGACATCGTTTCATGGCTCGCAAGAAGATTGCGCTTATCGGCGCCGGTAATATTGGCGGCACGCTTGCCCACCTCGCAGCATTGAAAGGCCTTGGCGACATAGTGCTGTTCGACGTCGTTGAAGGCGTACCGCAGGGCAAGGCGTTGGACCTATCACAATGCAGTCCAGTCGAGGGCTTCGATGCCAAAATCACCGGCACCAATGATTATGCAGATATTGCGGGCGCAGACGTCATCATCGTCACCGCCGGTGTTGCACGCAAGCCGGGGATGAGCCGCGACGATCTGCTCGGCATCAACCTGAAGGTCATGAAGGCCGTCGGCGAAGGCATCGCGGCCAATGCGCCGGGCGCTTTCGTCATCTGCATCACCAACCCGCTCGACGCGATGGTGTGGGCATTGCGCGAATTTTCGGGCCTGCCGCACCATATGGTCGTCGGCATGGCGGGCGTTCTCGACAGCTCGCGCTTCAGCCATTTCCTTGCCGATGAATTCAATGTCTCGGTCAAGGATGTCACGTCCTTCGTTTTGGGAGGCCACGGCGACACGATGGTGCCGGTCATTGCGTATTCGACCGTCTCGGGCATTCCCGTTCCCGACCTCATCGCGATGGGCATGTCGACACAGGAACGAATCGACGCCATCGTCGCACGGACCCGCGCAGGCGGCGGCGAGATTGTCGCATTGCTCAAGACCGGCTCGGCTTATTACGCGCCAGCGACCAGCGGCATCGCGATGGCCGAAGCCTATCTCTACGACCAGAAACGAGTCCTCCCCGCCGCAGTCAACCTGACCGGCCAATATGGCATCGACAATCTCTATGTCGGCGTGCCGGTGGTAATCGGCGCAGGCGGCGTTGAGAAGATCGTCGAAATCGCACTCGATGATGAAGCAAAGGGCAACCTCGCGGTTAGCGTCGATGCAGTGAAAGAACTGCTCGTGGCGTGCAAAGCAATTGATGGAAGTTTGGCATGAGCATCCTCGTAAATAAACACACCAAGGTTATCACGCAGGGCATGACCGGTGCCACGGGCACGTTCCATACCGAGCAGGCGCTGGCTTATGGTTCGCAGATGGTCGGCGGCGTTACCCCCGGCAAGGGTGGCACCACGCATATCGGGCTGCCGATGTTCGACACCGTGCTTGAAGCGAAGCAAGCGACGGAAGCGGATGCCAGCGTCGTCTATGTGCCACCGCCGTTTGCTGCCGATTCGATCCTTGAGGCCATCGACGCCGAAATCCCGCTGATTGTCTGCATCACCGAGGGCATTCCGGTGCTCGACATGGTCAAGGTCAAGCGTGCGTTGTCGGGTTCGAAATCGCGGTTGATCGGGCCGAACTGCCCTGGCGTACTGACACCGAATGAATGCAAGATCGGCATCATGCCCGGCAGCATCTTCTCCAAAGGCTCGGTTGGCGTGCTGTCGCGTTCGGGAACGCTTACTTATGAAGCGGTGTTCCAGACGACGGCCGAAGGGCTTGGCCAGTCTACTGCGGTCGGCATTGGCGGCGATCCGGTCAACGGCACGAACTTCATCGACGTGCTTGAGCTGTTCCTCGCCGACGATGAGACCCAGTCGATCATCATGATCGGCGAAATCGGCGGTAGCGCCGAAGAAGAAGCCGCGCAGTTCCTGATCGACGAAGCCAAAAAGGGCCGCAAGAAGCCGATGGTCGGTTTTATCGCGGGGCTGACTGCACCTCCGGGCCGCCGTATGGGTCATGCCGGCGCCATCGTATCGGGCGGCAAGGGCGATGCAGGCAGCAAGATTGCGGCAATGGAAGCTGCGGGCATCCGCGTATCGCCAAACCCAAGCGATTTGGGCCGGACGCTGGCTGAATTGCTGAAAGGCTAAACCGCCAACCCCTCCCCAAGGAAGGCAGTATCATGGGTCTTGAAGACCAAGATTTTGAAGTAGAGCGCGGCCCTAGCTGGGAACGCGCCAACTGGCCTCTGGGCATAACCGACGAGCTAACAGGTGCGCTCGACCCGACTCAGATGGCGGTCGAGATCAAGGCAGCGGCGAAGACTGCTGGCAAGCCGATGGCTGAGGCCGATGCGGTGACGGCAGCAAGCGACGCAATTCGAGCGATGATGCTTGTGCGCACTTACCGCGTGCGCGGACATCTGGCGGCTAACCTCGATCCGCTCGGGCTGTCGAAGCAGGAGATTCCAGCCGACCTTACCCCTGAATATCACGGCTTTACCGGAGCCGACCTCGACAAGCGGGTGTATGTCGGCGGCACCTTGGGTCTCGAATGGACCACGGTCCGCGAACTGGTGGATATCTTGCGTGCCAATTACTGCGGACCCGTTGGCCTCGAGTATATGCACATCTCTGACGTCGAAGAACGACGCTTCTTGCAAGAGCGCATGGAGGGCAAGGACGCCGCAATCCATTTCTCGCCAGAAGGCAAGAAGGCCATTCTCGCCAAGGTGATCGAGGCCGAGCAGTACGAGAAATTCCTTGGCCGCAAATATGTTGGCACCAAACGCTTCGGGCTCGACGGCGGCGAATCGATGATCCCAGCGCTTGAAGCCGTAATCAAATATGGCGGCGCTTTGGGCGTGCGCGAAATTGTCTATGGCATGCCGCACCGTGGCCGCTTGAACGTCCTCGCTAATGTGATGGCGAAACCATACCGAGTCATCTTCCACGAATTTTCGGGCGGATCGTCCAACCCCGACGATGTCGGCGGATCGGGCGATGTGAAATACCATCTCGGCACCAGCACCGACCGCGAATTCGACGGCATCAAGGTGCATATGAGCCTAGTCCCTAACCCGTCGCATCTCGAAGCGGTGAACCCCGTTGTGCTCGGCAAGGTGCGCGCCAATCAAACCGCCCGCGACGACCTCGGCAAGCACGAGCAGGTGTTGCCGGTATTGCTCCACGGCGACGCCGCCTTTGCCGGGCAGGGCATCGTGTGGGAGTGTCTCGGCTTCTCCGGCGTGCGCGGATACAACACCGGCGGCTGTCTACATTTCATCGTCAACAACCAAGTCGGTTTTACGACCAGCCCGCAATTCGCGCGCTCATCGCCTTATCCGTCAGACGTGGCAAAAGGCGTGCAGGCGCCGATTTTTCACGTCAACGGCGACGATCCAGAGGCGGTGACCTTCGCCTGCAAAATCGCGATCGAATTCCGCCAGACATTCCACCGCGACATCGTTATCGATATGTGGTGCTACCGCCGCTTCGGGCATAACGAAGGGGACGAGCCGAGCTTTACCCAGCCGTTGATGTATAAGGT
>JANPAM010000146.1:0-8290 GCA_031429915.1 Sphingomonadales bacterium
GCGGTGTTTGCATATGACATGCCTTGGGACAAGCTCGATGTAACGACTTTCTCTTGGCAAAAAGTTTTAGGCGGTGAAGGTGCACACGGCGTTATCATCCTCGGACCTCGCGCGGTCGAGCGGCTTGAAACCTACACGCCATCATGGCCGTTGCCGAAGATTTTCCGGCTGATGGCGAAGGGCGCTTTGGCCGAGGGCGTATTCAAGGGCGAGACGATCAACACGCCGTCAATGCTGGCTGTCGAAGACGTGATTTTTGCGCTCGAATGGGCGAAAAATATCGGCGGGCTGCAAGGATTGATGGCGCGTTCGAATGCCAATGCGGCAGCGCTCGGTAAAATTGTCGAAGAACGTTCGTGGCTCGGTCATCTCGCGGCTGATGAGGCGACCCGGTCGAAGACGTCGGTTTGCTTGACTGTCGAAGGCGCGGATGAGGATTTCATCAAGAAGTTCGCTGGCCTGCTCGACGCCGAAGGTGCCGCTTACGACATCGCCGGATACCGCGATGCTCCTCCGGGTCTACGGATCTGGTGCGGAGCAACCGTTGATACGGCCGATATTGAGGCACTCGGGCCTTGGCTCGATTGGGCTTACGAGACGCTAAAAGCATAACAGTTTGTCATCCCCGCGAAGGCGGGGATCCAACACCTGACCTGTAAATCTGCGAACCCGGGGAATGGATTCCCGCCTTCGCGGGAATGACGAAAGTGAAGAAAATGACCAAACCACGCGTACTTATTTCCGACCAAATGGACCCCAAAGCCGAACAGATTTTCCGCGAACGCGGTTGTGATGTAGACGTCATCACCGGCAAGACGCCCGAAGAATTGAAAGCGATCATCGGCCAGTATGACGGTCTCGCGATCCGTTCGACCACAAAGCTCACTAAGGAACTCATCGAAGCCGCCACCAACCTCAAGGTCGTCGGACGCGCCGGTATTGGCGTCGATAATATCGACATCCCCGCCGCATCGGTGAAAGGGATTGTCGTGATGAACACGCCGTTCGGCAACTCGATCACCACCGCCGAACACGCGATCGCGTTAATGTTCGCGCTCGCCCGCCAGCTGCCAGAGGCCGACGCCTCGACTCAGGCTGGCAAGTGGGAGAAAAACCGGTTCATGGGAGTTGAGGTAACCGGCAAGACGCTGGGCCTCATCGGCGCAGGTAATATCGGCAGTATTGTAGCGAGCCGTGCACTCGGCCTCAAAATGAAGGTCGTCGCATTCGATCCTTTCCTCACCGCCGAACGCGCGGTTGAAATGGGCGTCGAAAAGGCTGACCTCGATACGCTGCTCGCCAAGGCTGATTTCATCACCTTGCACACGCCGCTGACCGACCAGACCCGCAATATCCTGAGCCGCGAAAATATCGCCAAGTGCAAAAAGGGTGTCCGGATCATCAATTGCGCGCGCGGCGGACTGGTTGATGAGGTCGCGCTGAAAGAGGCGCTCGACAGCGGCCATGTCGGAGGGGCTGCACTCGATGTTTTCGTCACAGAACCGGCCAAAGAATCGCCTTTGTTTGGCACGCCAAACTTCATTTCGACTCCGCACCTCGGCGCATCAACTGACGAAGCGCAAGTTAATGTCGCGATTCAGGTAGCCGAGCAGTTGTCTGATTACCTGGTCAATGGCGGCGTCACCAATGCGCTTAACATGCCAAGCCTTAGTGCGGAAGAAGCGCCAAAGTTGAAACCCTATATGTCTTTGGCGATGAAGCTTGGTTCGCTGGTTGGCCAACTGGCGCATGACGATCTCGACAATATCTCGATCGAAGTTGAAGGCGCTGCTGCCGAGCTTAACATCAAGCCGATTACAGCTGCCGTGCTGTCGGGCTTCATGCGCCGCTTCTCCGATGCGGTGAACATGGTCAATGCGCCCTATCTCGCCAAAGAGCGCGGGTTTGATATCCGTGAAGTCCGGCACGACAAGACCGGGGCATATCACACGCTGATTCGCGTAACGGTGAACACTACCGCTGGTGCTCGCTCGGTTGCAGGAACATTGTTCGGTAACGGCGAAGCGCGTTTGGTCGAGATTTTCGGCATCAGCCTTGAAGCCGAACTCAAGGGCAACATGCTCTACATCGTCAACGAGGACGCCCCCGGTTTCATCGGCCGTGTCGGCACCACATTGGGCGAAGCCGACCTCAACATTGGCACATTTCACCTTGGCCGCCGCAGCGCCGGTGGTGAGGCAGTGTTGCTGCTTTCAATGGATGCCGCAATCGAAGAGCCGGTGTTATGGCAGTTATGCAAATTGCCGGGTGTGAAGACGGTCAAGGCGTTGAAGTTCTGACGGGGCTTCCTCGTGCGGACTTTTCGCGTAAAGAGCGCTCCATGACCGACATCCCCCCTGACCTATTGCCCGAAGGCTTCCGCGACCGGCTTCCGCCGCAAGCGGAGGCGGCGGCGCGGGTGGCCCGGGCGATGCTCGATGTGCTGGCGAGTCATGGCTATGCTCGGGTTGCGCCAGCCATTGCCGAGTTTGAAAACGGGCTTGCTGCGCGGAGCGGGGAGGCCAAGCGCAATAGCTTGGTGCGCTTTACCGATCCGGTTTCCGGCCATACGCTGGCGCTGCGGGGCGACATTACAGTACAGATAGGACGAATTGCCTCAACGCGGTTGGCCGAAGCGCCGCGTCCCCTTCGGCTTTGCTATCATGGACAAGTGTTACGCCTGCGCGCGCGACAATTGCGCCCCGAGCGGGAGATTACCCAGTTGGGTGCCGAACTGATCGGCAACGATAGCGTAGCGGCGGCCAGCGAAATTGTGTCAGTGGCCATCGACGCACTTGAGGCGGCGGGTGTCAAAGACATCACCGTTGATTTCACATTGCCCGATCTGGTCGAAACGCTCGCAGTCGAGGCATTACCGTTGGCGGCTGACCGAATCGACTCGGTCCGCTCTGAGCTCGATATGAAGGACGCGGGCGGACTGGCGGCGCTGGGCGCACATGCCTATCTGCCCTTGCTGGCAGCAACCGGACCATTTGCCAAAGCGGTGGAGAAATTGCGCGCAATCGACGCTGGCGGCGCATTGGCGTCGCGGATCGTTGCATTGGAGGCGATAGCCGCATCGGTTGAGGGTCGCGCAACGATAACATTGGACCCGACCGAGCGTCACGGCTTTGCCTATCAAAGCTGGTTTGGCTTTATGTTGTTCGCTAAGGGCTATTCCGCAGCGTTGGGGCGTGGCGGCGCCTATGCAATTTCCAATCCGGGTGGCGACGAAGAAGTCGCTATCGGTTTTTCGCTTTTTCCCGATCCCTTGATCGAAGCAGCGACCGACGACCGGGAAAACCGCCGTATGTTTCTACCATTAGGTACACTTCCGGCTAAAGCCGCCCAGATGAGGGCCGAGGGCTGGATTACGGTTGCCGCGCTGGATGCCACCGACAATGCCAAAGCGTTGGGCTGCGGCCATGTCCTGCAAAACGGAAGGGCGGAACCGGTTTAGCGGCTGCGCCCTTCTCTTCTGCCGCCATCGACGCTTTAGGGTGGACGTAGCACGCCCATTCTCATAACGCGGGGCACGGCGAATCCCTTTGCAGCAAATTTCCTTGTGCGAAGAAAAAGGCCCTCGAAAACTTTGAGGAACTTATGGCGAATGTAACCGTAATCGGCGCACAATGGGGCGACGAAGGCAAAGGCAAGATTGTCGACTGGCTGGCTGAAAGAGCCGATGCCGTGGTCCGCTTTCAGGGCGGGCATAATGCCGGACATACTTTGGTGGTCGGCGAAAATGTTTACAAATTATCGCTGCTGCCGTCGGGTATCGTCACCGGCACGCTGTCAATCATTGGCAACGGTGTTGTCCTCGACCCGTGGGCGCTGCGCGATGAAATGGCAAAGCTGCGTGGGCAAGGGGTTTCGATCACCACCGATAATTTTGCGCTTGCGGATAACTGCGCGCTAATTCTCCCCATCCACCGCGACCTCGACGGCTTGCGCGAGACGGCAGCAGGTTCTGGCAAGATCGGCACCACCGGACGCGGTATTGGTCCGGCTTATGAAGACAAGGTAGGCCGCCGCGCCATCCGCGTGTGCGATCTGGCGCATCTGGATGCGCTTGATCCCCAACTCGACCGGCTGTGCGCACATCACGACGCGCTGCGTGCCGGATTCGGCGAACCGCCGGTTGATCGCGAGCGGCTGCTCGCTGATCTTGCGGAAATAGCACCGTTCGTTCTGGAATATGCAGAGCCAGTATGGAGACGTCTCAATAAAGTTCGCAAAGCAGGTGCTCGGATATTGTTCGAAGGCGCGCAAGGCGTGCTGCTCGACGTCGATCACGGGACCTATCCGTTTGTAACATCGTCGAATACTGTGTCAGGCACAGCCGCATCTGGCTCGGGGCTTGGTCCAAGCGCTGCCGGGTTCGTGCTGGGCATCGTCAAGGCCTACACCACGCGCGTCGGCTCGGGTCCATTCCCGACCGAACTTGAGGACGAAACCGGCCAGCGGCTCGGCGAAAAGGGCCACGAGTTTGGCACGGTCACCGGACGCAAGCGCCGTTGTGGCTGGTTCGATGCAGTCATCGTTCGGCAAAGCTGTGCTGTGTCGGGAGTCACCGGGATTGCGTTGACGAAGCTCGATGTCTTGGATGGCTTTGAAACAATCAAAATCTGCACCGGCTACCGGCTTAACGGTAAAGTCTACGACTATCTCCCCGCCCACGCCGCCGAGCAGGCAGCGGTCGAGCCAATCTACGAAGAAATGCCCGGCTGGCAGGAAACGACTGCAGGTGCGAGAAGCTGGGCGGAGTTGCCGGCACAGGCGATAAAATATATCAGTCGGGTGCAGGAGTTGATCGAAACGCCGGTAGCGCTGGTGAGCACTTCGCCGCAGCGTGAGGACACGATACTCGTTCGCGACCCTTTTGCCGACTAACCGCTTTTCAATTCGTCTTTCAGCCGAAGGCTAGCACGCCAGAAGAAGAAAGCGGGGATGAGGCCCAACCAAGCCGCGCCATAGAGTACCCACCGGACGCTCTCGACCCCTGCTACCGGTTGAAGCGAATCGGACAATATGCCGAACAGCAACGGACCAAGGCCAAGACCGATCAGGTTTTGTCCAAATACCACAAGCGAAGCCGCAATTGCACGCGCCTCGGGACGAACCAACCCTTGTACGCAGCCATAAGCCGGTCCGTAATAGGCCGCGTTCAAGATCGTTGGAACAATGAGCAATGCGACGGCAACACGCCAGTCTTCGGCCCAATAACCCATGAACAGAAATGGTGCGGCTACAGCCATGCCTATGGCCGGTAAGGTCAACAAATGGCGCTTGTTGCGCTTACCATAAACATCGGCGACTTTTCCACCGAGCCAAGTTCCGATGATGCCCGAAACGCCCAAAGCGACAGCCATCGCCAAGCCAGCCTCGGTGGTCGATAAACCGTGCGACCGGATAAAGAAGCTAATGGTCCACAAACCTTTTCCATAGCTAAGGAATGCAGTGAAAGAGGCCGCGATGAAGATATATAGATAAGCTTTTGACGCAAAAACTTCGCGCATCGCCTCTTTCATTGTTAGGGCTGGTTTCGGCGCTACATCGCTTGTCAGACCCTCTCCGCAGCGGCGGGGTTCACGGATGATTTTGGGCAAGAGTAACGCAAGCAGCAGGCCCGGGGCGCCGACCACCATCAATGCTATGCGCCAGCCATACTGGTCATTCACCACTCCGCCGATGACGAGGCCAAGCAATGCGCCGATCGGGATGCCGAGCCCGAAGAATGCGATTGCGGAAGAACGCTCTTCGGGTGGGACGCTGTCTGCAATCAGCGAGTGCGCAGCAGGGGTACACCCAGCCTCACCCACACCAACGCCGACACGCGCCAGCGCCATTTGCAGGAAGTTCTGGGCGAAGCCGCACAATGCAGTCATCGCCGACCAGACCGCGAGAGACACCGAGATCAGCCATACCCGGTTGGTGCTACCCTTGTCGGCGTAACGCGCAATCGGAATGCCCAACACCGCATAGAATACGGCGAAGGCAGGTCCAGCGAGTAAACCGAGTTGAGTGTCGCTCAGTCCTAGGTCCCGCTTGATCGGCTCGGCAAGAATGTTGACGATCTGCCGGTCCAAAAAGTTAAGCATATAAACGAGAAGCAACGTCCACAGCATAACGCGCCGACTAGACGCTACAGAACTTCCGGAAACTGCGGCCGTGGTGGCAACCATAATTTGCTCCTTCTCCTTGCGACAGTTATCCCGCAAACTCAGGTATTGTCAAAGCATTGGAAACATTAACCCAAGACAATCGTTTGTTGTTCCTTCGCTAAAATGGCGCGGAAATCGGGCAGTCTGATGAATGTTTCATTGACTGTTCAGCGCACAACGTCATTGGGTTTCCGAATGACAACCCGCGAAACAACGGCGCTGCTCCCGCTCGACGATATTGGACTCGACGCTTCGCTTGGCGACCGTGCGATGGTTATGGCTTATGGCGCCATACAATGGCCGTGGTTACTGAGAAGCCTGCATGGAGGGCGCAAGGCGGACAAGGCAGCGCTACTTCGCCATCTCGATCTACCGCTTGATGCGCTGCCCAATCTGGGTAGTTGGAAAGCCGATACCAATTTCCTTTGGCATATTGTTAGCGCGATCGAAGAATTGCGGCCATTGTCGGTTGTCGAACTCGGTTGTGGTGCGTCTAGCTTTATCATCGGCCGAGCCTTGCAGTTGAACGGTGGTGGGCATTGCATTAGCTATGACCAGCATAAGGATTTTGCGGCAGTTACGCAGCAGTGGATTGCGGAGAACGATATTCCAGCCGACATCCGCCACGCGCCACTTGGCCCCGCGCCCGATGGCTGGCCGGGGCATTGGTATCAATTGAGCGATGTCCCCGCCGAAATTGACCTTTTGGTGGTCGACGGCCCGCCATGGGCCATTCACCCGCATGTGCGGGGGAGCGCGGCAAGTCTTTTTCCCCGGCTTCGGCAGGGCGGAATAGTCTTGCTGGATGATGCAGCGCGACTCGGAGAACGCGTGGTTGCGCGTCGATGGCGCAGGGAGCATCATAACATGCGTTTCGAACTCGACAGCAAGGGCGCTAAAGGCACGCTAATCGGACGCAAAAATCCCGCTTAGCCCGGTTTAGACCGTTCGTCGGTTACCATGTCTTCCGCCAGTTCCAGTCCACGGGCACCACCGTGTGCCGTGTGCGCGGGCGCATGGAGCGGCTCGACAAACTCGGGTTCCTCGACCTCGAGCATTCCTTCCCATTTGGTAATAACCGAGGTCGCGACCGCGTTGCCGACGACGTTTGTCGCGGTGCGGCCCATGTCGAGAAACTGGTCGATGGCAAGGATCAGAGCTACGCCTTCGACCGGCAGATCGAACATTGCCAGCGTGCCCGTGATTACCACCAGCGATGCCCGCGGCACCGCTGCCACGCCCTTTGACGAAATCATAAGCGTCAACAAAATCAGTATCTGCGTTGCTATTGAAAGTTCGATTCCATAGGCCTGCGCGATGAAAATCGTCGCGAAGCTCATATACATCATCGATCCGTCGAGGTTGAAGCTGTAGCCTAGGGGAAGCATGAAGCCTGAGATACGGCGCGGCACGCCAAACCGGTCGAGCTGTTCGAATAATTTGGGTAACGCGGCTTCGCTCGACGCTGTCGAAAATGCGATGAGCATTGGTTCGCGGATATAACGGATTAAAGTCCAAATCCGCCGCCCTAGGAAGATTGCCCCCATCGACAGCAAAAGCGTCCACAATATCGCGAGCGACAGATAGAACTCGATGACCAGTTCCAGATAGGTGCCGAGGATCGCCAGCCCGCTTTTCGCCACCACCGTTGCTAGCGCGCCAAATACCGCAATCGGGGCGTAACGCATGACATAATGCGTAATTTGCAGCATCATTTCAGCAAGCGATTCTGCGCCACGAACCAACGGAGCGCCCTTTTCACCCATTGCTGACAAAGCGATCCCGGCGAACAGCGAGAACACCAATATCTGGAGGATATTGTTTGCCGCCAGGGCTTCGACCGCATTCTTCGGGAAGATCGACAAGATGAATTCCCAGAAATCCAGTTTCTTCACTTCGCCGATTGTTGCTGCAGCATTCGCAACAGTATCAACCGGCGCCCCGACGCCTGGTTGGAACAGGTTGACCATCAACAGACCTAGGCCGATTGAAATAAAGCTGGCGGTAATAAACCACGCAATCGCGCGAAAGCCAATTCGTCCAAGTGCCGAGCTATCACCCATATGCGCAATGCCAACAACAATGGTCGACAGAATCAGCGGCGCAACCAGCAACTTGATGAGATT
>JANPAM010000147.1:0-4254 GCA_031429915.1 Sphingomonadales bacterium
GCGGCTTGGTCCGCGTGCTCCTGTCTGGCGCTGGCTGGCGGTCGCTATTGATGGAAGGCGGCGTGTTCGATGCGGAAAATTCGGGTTTTGCGCCCGGTTGCAGCGCGGCCACGATTATCGATCATGTCAATGTGCGACTTCATGTATTGAGCGATGATTCCTGCCTCGCTTATGTTCCGCTGAGTTTCAGCGCGGGGTTGGTTCATTTCTGGCAACAGGCAGCGGAAAATCTGCTGGCATAGAGCCTCTTTACGCCATCAACTCGGCACCATCAACGCTCGCGGTGTCAGGCCACACCAGTTGCTGCTCCATCCATGGATATTCCGCGATCAACGGCGGAAAGGTCTGCTCTCGCAAAATCTGTTGGCAAAGATTAGCGGTCAAACGCGGAATATCGCCCAGTTCGTTGGTGCGCGCGACCACCTGAACCGCGCGCGAAAAGCGGCCGCGGGTCATCGGTTCGGCGCGCAATTGCGGGAGCATCTCCTGCACGGCGGCCAAACAAACCGGCGTGGTAATCGTCCAGCCGAGCCCGGCGGCTACCAGTGCCAGTTGCTGATGCGACGATTCCACCTCGACCATTTGGGGCAGATTTAACTTCATTCGGACAACCTGCCGCTCGATCTGCTGCCCCGTTCCAGTCAACCGCGAAAACCGGATGAACGGGAGCGACGACGGCACCCCGATGAGATCAAGCGGTTCGCGGAAATCTCTAGGGAAAACGAAAATGAAGCTCTCTTCGAACACCGGGTGCAGCTCGACTGTGTCGCGGTGTTCGAGGTTGAAACTGCCGGTGACCAGCATGTCAATGTCACGCGCCAGAAACTCGCCCTGATGCTCCATCGAGATGCCCGAGCGGATATTCCAGCGGTCCGCACGTGAACCCAGATTGCGCAAGATCGGTGCGGTAAGCTGGTTGGCAAGACTGAACGACATGGCAACCGTCACACTGGATATCGGCAGGTTTGCACCTTCGCGCACCTCGTCATAGGCGAGCTTAGCATGTGCGATCAGTTTCTGGCCGCGTGAAAACAGCGACTTTCCGCTCGCGGTCAGCCCCAATGGACGCATCGTGCGGTCGAAAAGCGGCGCACCGATTCCCGTCTCAAGTTTCGCTATGGTTTGCGACACTGCGGACTGGGTAACTTGTAAGTGGTTGGCGCACTGTGACATACCGCCAAGTTCGACGGTCATCACGAAAACTTCAAGCGCGTGCAGATCGAACTCTTGCGGCAGTTTCATGTGGCGTGCCCTCCCAAGCGCGCTCGCCAGAACGTCGGCTAGCATTAATAATGCTAATGGCTATGCGACGAAGCCAGTTATAGTGCCATGCGTTTTCGATATGACAGCATTATGTCGTAAACCGTTGCATGGCTGCATCACTTCGAGCGGTGTAGCGCCAGCAGTCCCTTTAAGGTGCCCGCGCACATCAAAAGCAGCACGAGTGCGAGCGGCAAGCCCGTGGCAATCGCGCCTGCCTGTAGCGATGTAAGTCCGCCGCTGAGCAGGAGAACTACGCCGATCCCACCGACTGAGACCAACCAGATGGATTTCTGGCGCAAAGGCGTATCCGTGCGCCCGCCTGCCGTCATCGTGTCGATAACCAGCGTACCCGAATCCCAGCCGGTGACGAAGAATATGAGGATCAGGCAAATCGCAACAAAAGATGTGAATTGCGCCCAAGGCAGCGAGCCGAGCAGTATGAACAATTGCGTATCGAGCGGCGCGCCCGTCAACGCTGCGCCATTGCCCGCAACGATCTGCGCAATGCTGGCGTCGCCGAAAATGGTGAGCCATAAAATGCCGAGGAGGCTTGGCGCAATCATCGCCCCGGCCATAAATTCGCGTACCGTCCGGCCCAGGGAAATGCGTGCCATGAACATACCGACAAAGGGTGCCCAGCTGATCCACCACGCCCAATAATAAACCGACCAGTCATTGTAAAAGCCGCTGTCGGTTCGTCCGATCGGATTGGACAGCGCGGGCAGGAATTTGAGATAGTTGATAATGTTGCTCGCAGCATCGCGAAGCAGTTCCAAAGTCGATCCAGTCGTCAGAACGAATACGAGCAATGCGAAAGCAATCCACAGATTGACTTCGCTTAATATGCGGATACCGCGATCAATGCCGCCCCGGATTGACAGGAATGTAACGCCCGCCATGACCGCAATCAGTGCCAGTATTGATACAGGCGAGCTCACGACGCCATACAGATAAGTAATGCCCGCCATCGCCTGCTGCGCGCCAAGCCCCAGAGACGTGGCGAGACCAAAGATGGTAGCCAACACAGCCAGCACTTCGATGACATCGCCTGTGCGTCCCCATACCGCTTTACCAAACAAGGGATAGAATGCCGACCGCATCGACAGCGGCATATTGAAATCATAAGTGAAAACGGCAAAAGCAAGGCCGGTGACCGCAAAAATCGCCCAAGGATGGAGCGCCCAATCGAAGATTGTCGCCGCCATCGCGATGCTTCTTGCAGCACTTGCGTCGCCCGCCGCCCCACCTAAAGGGGCTGCTGGTCCGCCAGCCATTGAAGATGTGAAATGAGTCACAGGCTCGCCGACGCCGTAGAAGACCAGCCCTATCCCCATGCCCGCCCCGAACAGCATCGCGAACCACGATAGCCGGGAGTAATCGGGCGTGGCTCCTTTGCCCCCGAGCCTGATTTTCCCTAGCGGCGACAGGGCGACGACCACGCAAAACAGCAGCAACAAATTACCCGCCGTCATGAAGAACCAGTCGAATTGCGAAACAGCGCCGCTGCGCAAGGCAGCGAACAGGTCCGCCGATGCCGTGGGGGCAATCAGGCTGAACAGTATGACGGCTAGCGAAATCAAAGCTGTCGGGAAAAACACGGCGGGATTGATAGTCATCCCGCCCCAATTGCGGTTCGACTGACCATAACGCCCGACGTCTATCGCTTTTGCCCAATCTGTCACGCTATCCCCCTTTGCGTTGCATCAATGGCTCGCCGCCGTCGTCAGTGCTGTCCACAGCCAGGAGGATAAGCTGCGCCAAACCTCGACATGGAAACGATCTTCGGCTTCACGGATCACGATGATTTCGACGGTTTCGAAGATAGTTCGCGTAGCGCGCCCGACCGCGAATTTGTCAAGATCAAGCGGGCAACCGGTCATTAGAATTTCAGCCGAACGCTGTCCTTCGACGATCAGGCAAATGGAGCGTTCGCTCACATCGGTGACGGCGACGGCCAAACCTTCGCCCATCGGAATAGTTGTGCCAGCGCCCGCGCGCATCAGCCATTCATCAGGGCCAAGGCATGCAATGCTGCCTTCGGTCGTGCCGATATTCGGCATTTTGACGCCGAGCAATGTTTCCAACGCCTGCGCCTGCCGTGCACGAAGTGAGTAGCGCACCATTGGAGGCGCAAGCACAATTGTGACGCCACGCGCGACAAAGGGCGTCGTAGCAACTGGCTCGTGGCGGACCAGGATGTCAGACATTGAGCCGCGCTCCTTCCGGGTCGTAAAAGACCATGCCACTAACCTTTGCTGTGTGCGTTTTTCCAGGCATCGGGATGTATAGCGTATCACCGACCCTGTCGTGCCCGCCAGCCACCAGTGCCATCGCAATCGACCGCCCCAGAGTTTCGCTCCAATAAGAGGACGTCACATGGCCGATCATCGTCATCGGAATCGGCTGGTTGGAGTCGGCGACAATCTGCGCGCCTTCTTCCAGTACAATATTAGGATCATCGGTTAGCAGACCAACCAATTGCTTGCGACCGGTCGCGACAATATCAGGCCGCGCCAAGGAGCGTCGTCCAACAAAATCGGGCTTTTTCTTACCCACAGCCCAATCGAGCCCCGCATCATAGGGTGTCACCGTGCCATCGGTATCCTGCCCGACAATGATGAAGCCTTTTTCCGCGCGGAGCACATGCATAGCCTCGGTGCCGTATGGCGTAACGTCATACTTTGCGCCCTCAGCCATCAGCCGCTCCCACGATGCGCGGCCATAAGCGGTTGGTACATTGACTTCGAAGCCCAACTCTCCGGTAAAGCTAACCCGAAACAGCCGGATCGGGATGCCGCATATTGTCCCTTCGCGGATTGCCATATGCGGGAATGCCTGTGCGGACAGGTCAATCCCGTCGACCAAAGGCTCCAACACTTTGCGCGCATTCGGCCCTTGCAACGCGATCACCGCATATTGCTCGGTCGTGCTGGTCAGCCAGACGTTCAGGTCTGGCCATTCGGTCTGGAGATAATCCTCCATCATATTAAG
>JANPAM010000148.1:0-24712 GCA_031429915.1 Sphingomonadales bacterium
GGAGTAGGTTTGATTTATGCTTCATACCGGAACTTTCGAGGCAGCGGCACGGGCTAGGCACCCGGAGAACTGTCCTGCGCTGGTGCTCAATGCGGATTACTCGCCGCTGAGCTATTATCCGCTGAGCCTGTGGCCGTGGCAAACCGCGATCAAGGCGGTGTTTCTCGACAAGGTCGATATCGTTTCCAGCTACGACCGGCATGTGCATAGCCCAAGCATCGACATGCAGATTCCGTCGGTCATTGCGCTTCGCCAATATGTGAAGCCGTCCGAATATCCCGCCTTCACGCGGTTCAACCTGTTCCTGCGAGACAAGTTCGAATGCCAATATTGCGGGTCGGCACACAACCTGACCTTCGACCACATCGTCCCGCGCCGCCTTGGTGGCCGGACGAGCTGGGAAAACGTGACCACCGCGTGCCTCCCATGCAATTTGAAGAAGGGCGGACGGACGCCAAAGCAAGCGCATATGCAGCTGAATATGGCCGCGATCCGCCCAACCAACTGGCAGTTGCAAGACCGAGGCCGCGCCTTTCCGCCGAACCATCTGCACGAAACGTGGCATGACTGGTTGTATTGGGATATTGAGTTGGAGGGTTAGCCTACTCGGTAACCGTCAACGCAGGCACCGCCCTCGCGGCATCCTCCGGAGTAATCCCAGGAGGCGGCGCTGCACCGATTCGTTCCTCACCGCGCATTACGCGTCCTGCGCGTTTGATTGCACCTCGCAGCCTTGGATAGACGCCGCAGCGGCATAGGTTGGTTATTGCCGCGTCGATTTCGTCGTCGGTCGGGTTGCTGCTTTTCTTCAACAGCACCGACGCCGCCATGATGAGGCCGGGGATGCAGAAGCCGCATTGCGGAACGTTCGAGGCGACGAACGCCTGCTGCAACGGATGGCTTCGGTCGCGGCTCAGGCCTTCGATGGTGGTGACGAAACGTCCCTCGGCTTCGGCAATGGTGACAAGACAGGACCGGATCGCCTCGCCATCGATCTCAACCATGCATGCGCCGCAATCGCCTGCCCCACACCCATATTTGGTGCCGGTCAGGTTCGACGCGTCGCGCAGCGCCCAAAGCAAAGGCGTGGCCGGGTCCATTTTGTAACGGACCGGCCGGTCATTGACGGTGAATTTAGTCACTTAAAAATCAATCGCGCCAGCTCGAATCGATCTTATCGACCTTACGAACCATTGCCTCGAACTCCACACGGCCAGAACCGCCGGGGGGCGAGGCCATATACAGGTCACGCTGGTGGACCGCGATCACGTCCTGCCCGACCATGATCGGTTGCCCCATGCTCATCGTCGCCAGCTGATGCTCGCACGCGCGTTGCAGCGCCCAGTACTTGATAAACATGTCCGGCAAGGATTTCCCCATCACGACCGGACCATGATTTTTCAGCATCAATATCCGCTTGTTGCCCAGGTTTTCAATCAGCCGGACACCTTCTTCTTCGCGTACTGTCACCCCTTCGAAATCATGATAGGCGATTTGACCCATGAAATTGCAGGCGTAGAAATTTACCGGCTGCAACCCGCCTTCGAGGCTGCATACAGCAACCGTCGCGGTTGTATGGGTGTGCACAATAGCATGTGCATCAGGCAGCTGCCGGTGGAAAAGGCTGTGCTGGACAAACCCCGCCTTGTTCACATGCCAAGGATTGTCAGCATCGAGCTTGTTGCCGTCGACATCAATCTTGATCAGGCTTGATGCGGTGATCTCGCCGAAGTGCATGCCATAAGGATTGATCAGAAACGCACCGTCCTGATCCTCGAGCTTCACCGTGATGTGGTTGAACACAAGCTCGTCCCAACCCATCATCGAAAAAATCCGGTAACACGCCGCCAGTTCCTGCCGCGCGGTCCATTCGGACTCGCTATAGGGGCTGTTCTGTCTCAACTGAGTCGCCATTGGAAAATCCTCTCATCACCTGCTTTGGGTGGCATTATGAGATGAAAGTCCGCGTGGAGCAAGAGGGCGAAAATCAGCCCTTTCTGCTTGATATCCGAGTGGGTCGGCGCTAAGGGGCGCTGCAACACGCCGCTTTGTTTTGCGGCGCTTTTCGTTTTTAGCCATTCAAAAGGGCGGTTTTACGTCACTTTGCCGATTCGATACCGGAGTTAAGTTTTTTATGCAGATCATGGTTCGCGACAATAATGTTGATCAGGCCCTCCGCGCGCTGAAGAAGAAGTTGCAGCGTGAAGGCGTGTACCGCGAAATGAAACTGCGTCGGCATTTCGAAAAGCCGTCGGAAAAGCGCGCCCGTGAAAAGGCAGCCGCTGTCCGTCGCGCTCGCAAGATGGAACGCAAGCAACAGGAACGTGATGGTGCGAAAGCGTAGAGCGATAAACTCGCTCTAACATTCCGACAAAGGAAGCGCCTGACAACGGCGCTTTTTTTGTGTCTGGAATCCGCTCTGCTTTCTGCTAGTCAGCGCGCAACTTATTCAACGGGAATTATGATATGTCGACCACCGCCGTTCCGATCCATCCGATTAAAAAAGGTTCGCTCACCAAATATTGGCTTGGCATCGCAGCCGTTGTGGCGGTCGGCAGCGGGCTTGCTTATTATGGCACATCGGATGTTCGCACCGAATATGGCGATGTTGTCACCACTGCATCGGGACTGAAATATAAGGTTATAAAAACCGGTGAAGGCAAATCGCCCACTGACAACGACGTCGTGCTGGTGAGTTACAAGGGATCGTTGAAAGACGGAAAAGTCTTCGACCAGAACCCGCAGGCCGGATTTCCGGTAACCGGCGTCGTTCCGGGCTTTTCCGAAGGCCTGAAAATCATGCAGCGCGGCGGCCAATACCGCCTTTGGATTCCAGCAAACCTTGGCTATGGCCCCGATGATCAGAAAAACCCGCAGACCGGCGAAGTTGCCATTCCGGGTAACAGCGAACTGATTTTCGACGTCGAACTGCTTGAGTATAAATCACGCGCCGAGGTCGAGGCGATGCAAAAGCAGATGCAGGAAATGCAAAAACAACAGGGCGGCGCTGGTGGTCAGGCTAGCGGTCCACCACAAGGCCTGCCTCCAGAAATCCAGGCACAGATCGACGCACAGATGCAAGCGCAGCAGGGGCAAGCCCCCGCGCAGTAATTACATCTCGCCGCGTTCGCGCCGGATCGCGTACCACTTTTCGACGTTGGCGTTGTGCTGTTCGAGCGTGTCGGCGAACACATGACCGCCGGTGCCGTCTGCGACGAAATACAGCGCGCTGGTCTTCTCCGGATTTAAAACCGCCTCGATTGATGCCTTCGACGGATTGGCAATCGGACCTTTGGGTAGGCCAACCATCGCATAAGTATTATAGTCGTTCACATCGGCAATTTCCGACTGGAGGATACGGCGACCCAATGGTTTGCCCTTGGTGATCGGATAGATGATCGTCGGGTCGGCCTGAAGCATCATACCCTGGCGCACGCGGTTAGAATAGACGCCGGCAACCATCCGCCGCTCTGATGGTTTGGCGGTTTCTTTTTCAACGATAGCAGCAAGAGTTACTGCTTCTTGCGGAGTTTTGACGACGATGTCTTTACTCCGCTTTGCCCATGCGTCGGCCAGCGCTTTCTTCATGGCGTCCTGCATCCGAAGCAACACGGCGGCGCGCGGTTCGTTTAGTTCGAAGCTGTAGCTGTCGGGCAGGACTGAACCTTCGGCCGGAACCGGAATGCTGCCCTTTAACTTCGGATTGGCCATCAGCCGTTCGTAGACCATGATCGATGGCATACCTTCGACCACCGTCACCATCCGCTGAACGGCTTTGCCACCGGTCAGGATCGACAGGATGTCGGCGTTGGAGGCGCGCGCAGGAATCAGGAATTCGCCGGCCTTAATCGTGCTGGTCGCGCCGAAAATCTTGGCTCGGTTGACGAAGGCATCGGCGGATTTGATGACCTTGCCTTTTTCGAGATTCTCGGCAGCTAGCGCCAAGCTTGATCCGGCTTTGATCACAACCGTCACTTCACGAGTCGATGGCCCGGGTGCAGTCCAGCCGTAGACGAAATTACCGCCAACCAAAACGAGCAGCAGCACCGCTGCGATCAGGACCCATTTGGCAAGCGTGCGCATCAGATCGCTTTAACGACTAAGCTGGCGTTGGTTCCGCCAAAGCCAAAGCTGTTGTTCAGCGCAGCTTTCACTTTACGTTTTTTGGCGACATGGGGCACGAGGTCAACACCTTCAGTTCCTTCGTCCGGGTTGTCCAGATTAAGCGTCGGCGGGACGATTTGGTCGCGGATCGCCAGAATACAGAAAATCGCCTCAACCGCGCCCGCACCGCCCAACAGGTGCCCGATGGCCGATTTGGTCGAGCTCATCGACACCGTGCTGATCGCATCGCCGAACAGCCGCTTGACCGCGCCTAACTCAATAGTGTCGGCCATTGTCGATGTGCCATGCGCATTGATATAGTCAATGTCGGATGGCGTCATGCCAGCGCGTTTTAACGCCATTTCCATAGCGCGAAATGCGCCGCTGCCTTCGGGATGCGGGGCGGTTACATGATAGGCGTCGCCCGACAGACCGTAGCCAACCACTTCGGCATAGATTTTAGCGCCGCGCGCCTTTGCGTGCTCATATTCTTCAAGCACGACGACACCGGCACCCTCACCCATGACGAACCCGTCGCGGTCCTTGTCGTAGGGACGGCTGGCCTGTTCGGGACGGTCGTTGTAGGTCATATTGAGTGCTCGGGCTTGCGCAAAACCGGCGATGCCAATCGGACAGATTGTCGCCTCGGAACCGCCAGCTAACATCACATCGGCATCGTCGAGCGCAATCATCCGCGCTGCATCGCCAATTGAGTGTGCACCCGTTGAACATGCGGTGACCACTGCGTGGTTAGGACCCATCAGTCCGTATTTGATGCTGACCTGACCCGAAATCAGGTTGATGAGGCGGCCGTGGACAAAGTGGGGCGAGACCCGGCTCGGCCCTTTTTCAGCGAGCAACAACGATTCGCTTTCGATCCCCGGCAATCCACCAATACCTGATCCAATCGAGCAGCCAGCGCGGTAACGTTCTTCTTCGCTCATGTCAGTTAGGCCGGCATCTTCAATCGCCTGACCCGCCGCGTCGATACCGTATATGATAAACGGATCGACCTGACGCTGCACTTTATGATCGACACGCAGATCGGGATCGAAACCCCAAGGGTGATCCTTTGGTTTGACCTCACAAGCGATGTGGCATTTCTGGTCTTTGGTATCGAACCGGGTAATCCGCGATGCGCCTGACTTTCCTGCAATCAGGTTCGCCCAAGCGGTTTCGACATCACAACCCAAAGGCGTGACCAGTCCTAGTCCGGTAACCACGACCCTACGCATCATGCAATCTCCCCAACGCTTGGTATTTCAAGCCCAATAAAAACAAGTTGGGCTAAAATGCAAACGGCTTTCCAGCCAAGACCGGAAAGCCGTAATATTCATATGTTCTAGCGCAGCCCAAGCCGCGCCCCGATCACGCGTTATTGCTGTCGATGAAGTCGATAGCGTCCTTAACGGTAGCGATCTTTTCAGCCGCATCGTCAGGAATTTCGACATTGAATTCTTCTTCGAACGCCATGACGAGTTCGACGATGTCGAGGCTGTCAGCGCCCAGATCGTCGATAAAGCTGGCGGCTTCGGTCACCTTATCGGCTTCGACGCCCAGATGCTCTACTACGATTTTTTTGACCCGTTCTGCGGTATCGCTCATTTTTTTGCCCCTTAATGGTTGGGAGGATTGATTTCAGCTACTCGCCCTAATGCGGTGATTAACGATAGGCAAGAGGACTCGGTTCCGTGAAGGTTCTATTTGCCTGTCACAACATGGCCATGCCGCCGTTCACATGCAAGGTCTGGCCGGTGATATAGCCCGCCTCGCGCGACGCGAGATAAGCGACTGCCGCACCGATATCGCCGCCTTCGCCCATCCGGCCCATCGGGATGCGGGCATTTAGCGCATCCTTCTGTGCATCGGGAAGGGTTTCGGTCATTGCGGTTGCGATGAACCCCGGCGCGACGCAGTTAACGGTGACGTTGCGGCTGGCGATTTCCTGCGCAATGGCTTTCGACATTGCGGTCAGCCCGCCCTTTGATGCCGCGTAATTGGCCTGGCCCGGATTGCCGGTGGTGCCGACAACACTGGTAATGGTGATAATCCGGCCAAAACGCGCCTTCATCATCGGCTTGGTCGCGGCGCGCATCAGACGGAATGCGGCTTCAAGGTTGATGCGGATGACTTCGTCCCATTCTTCGTCCTTCATCCGCATCGTCAGATTATCGCGGGTGACGCCTGCGTTGTTGACCAGAATGTCGATTTTACCGAGCTTTTCAAGCGCGGCAGGGACCAGCGCCTCGACGCTATCCTTGTCGCCTAGGTTGCAGGGGACAGCCACATGATCGCCGCCCAGGCTGGCTCGAAACACCTCAAGCTTTTCGACATTGGAACCAGACACGGCCAGCCTTGCCCCCTGCCCCGCCAGCGCCTTACAAATCGCGCTGCCAATGCCGCCGGACGCGCCGGTTACGAGTGCGGTCATTCCTGTCAGATCGAACATTTTACTCTCCCTTGAACTCAGGTGCGCGTTTTTCGAGGAACGCGGTGATGGCTTCGTTATTGTCGGCAGTAGCGTGCGCAAGGCTCTGCATGGCCGCCGACATTTCGAGGATGTTTCTGAGGTCAGCCGTCTGCCCTTCGCGGAGCAAACGCTTCGTCATCCGAACCGCATGTGGTGGGTTCGCAGCGATCTTTTCCGCAACCTTGCGCGCGGCTGTCATGAGTTCGGGATCGTCAACCACTTTGGAAACGAGGCCGATGCGCAATGCTTCAGCGGCATCGATAGTTTCTCCGGTCAGCGCGAGCTCGGTCGCCTTGGAAAAGCCGATGATGCGCGGCAACAGCCACGCGCCGCCGTCGCCGGGGATGATCCCCAACCTGACAAAACTCTCGGCGAATTTGGCAGATGACGCCGCGATCCGGACGTCGCACATCGTCGTCAGGTCAAGCCCCGCGCCGATGGCGGGGCCGTTGATCGCGGCAACGACCGGCACTTCGAGCGCTTGGAACATTAACGGCAGACGCTGGATGCCATATTTGTAGTTGCGCCGCGTTTCGGCTGGCAGCCCCGAACGCAAACCGCCGCTGTCGGGCCGCATCTGTTTCAGGTCACCGCCCGACGAAAACACCGTGCCTGCGCCCGTCAATATGACGCAACGCACCGACATATCCTGATCCGCCGCCATGAACGCATCGCAGATCAGGTCAATGACACCGACATCCGAAATCGGGTTGCGCTTTTCTGGCATATTGAGCGTGATGGTCAATATACCACTATCCCGTGATTGCAGGATTTGATCGCTCATCAGATTTCTTTCAGCAGTGCTTCGATGTCGTCCATCGAAACCACGCTGGTGGTGGTGACGTCCTCGCCCGCGCTACGTTTGACCATCGGTGACAGCACTTTGCCACCGAATTCAACGAAATGGGTTACGCCAGCTTCGGCCATAGCAATTGCCGACTCGCGCCAGCGAACTCGGCCGGTTACCTGTTCGACCAACTGGCTGGCGATGAGTTGCGGATCGGCGACGGGTGCTGCGGTGACATTGGCGTAAAGCGGAACCAACGGCGCGTGGATGGTCGTTGTGGCCAGCGCGCTTGCCATTTCGTCGGCTGCTGGTTGCATCAGCGGACAGTGGAAAGGCGCCGACACTGGCAGCAATATGCCGCGTTTGATGCCGTGATCTTTGACGAGTTCGATGGCGCGCTCAATTGCGCCTTTGTGGCCGGAGATTACGACCTGCCCCGGATCATTGTCATTCGCAACGGTACAAGTTTCGCCCTCAGCCGCCGCCTTTGCCAGCGCCTCAGCCTTCTCGATATCTGCACCAAGCAATGCCGCCATAGCGCCGACACCGACGGGCACCGCCGCCTGCATCGCTCGACCGCGCAGTTTGAGCAAAGACGCCGTCACCGCCAACGGCAACGCGCCCGCTGCACAGAGCGCTGTATATTCGCCCAGCGAGTGCCCGGCGACAAAATCGCATTTCTCAGAGAGCCGAACCCCGCCCTCAACCTCAAGCACGCGCAAGGTCGCAATCGCATTCGCCATGATGGCGGCCTGCGCGTTCTCGGTCAGCATCAGGTCGCTTTCCGGTCCGTCGCACATCAGCTTGAACAGATGCTGCCCAAGCGCATCGTCAACCTCTTGAAAAACTGCGCGCGCACTCGGGCTGGCGTCGGCCAAGGCTTTGCCCATACCGACGGCCTGACTGCCCTGTCCGGGAAAAATGAATGCGCGCATAAAGGCTCCTGTTTACAAAAAACTATACGGGTCGATATCGACGCCGATACGCACGCCGCGCGGAAATTGCAATTTGCCGAGCCAGTCACGAATAATCGCCTGAACCTCGACCGAACGTTGCGCATGGACCAACAGCCGCTGCCGGTAACGACCACGCAACATCGCCAGCGGGGCGGGAGCTGGGCCATAGACGAACATACCCTCGGCTTGCGGCGCAGCTCCACCGACTGCGCGAGCGGCTTCCGTAGCCTCGCGCTCGTCTTCGGAAGAAATAATAATCGCGGCGAAACGCCCAAAAGGCGGCGCGCCCGCCGATTTGCGTTGTTCGGTTTCGGCATCGTAAAACGCGTCGCGGTCACCTGCGACCAGTGCCGCAATAACCGGATGCGACGGATTGCGCGTTTGAATGAAAACCTCGCCCGGTTTTTCGCCACGTCCGGCACGACCGGCGGCTTGCGCTATCTGCTGGAACGTCCGCTCGGCTGCCCGCAGGTCGCCGCCCTCAAGCCCCAGATCGGCGTCGATGATCCCCACCAAGGTAAGCTCGGGAAAATGATAGCCCTTGGTCACCAACTGAGTGCCGATGATGATATCGACCGCCTTGCTCTCGACCCGCGAAACGAACTCAGCTGCTTTTTCGGGCGACCATAACGTATCGGACGTCGCAACAATCGTCCGCGCCTCGGGCAGCAGCCGGTTGACCTCGTCGCAGATCCGCTCGACGCCGGGGCCGCAAGCGACCAGCGAGTCCTTCTCCTGACATTCGGGGCATTCGTCTGGTGGCGGCATGACGAAGCCGCAGTGATGGCAGGCGAGGCGGCGAACAAGGCGGTGCTCGACCATCCAGCTCGTGCAATTAGGGCACTGGAACCGGTGTCCGCAGGTTCGGCACAATGTCAGCGGCGCAAAGCCGCGGCGGTTGAGGAAAAGCAGGCTTTGCTCACCACGTTCGATGCGTTCCTCGAGCGCTTTCAGCAAAGTCGGCGCGATCCAGTGCTGCCGCTCGGGCGCATCGAGTGTCAGGTCAATCGCCTTGATCTCGGGCATCTTCGCCGCCCCGAACCGCGACGGGATTTCAAGGCCCTTGTACCGCCCGATGGCCACCATATGCCGCGACTCAAGCGCAGGTGTTGCCGAGGCGAGCACCACCGGAAAACCCTCGAACCGTCCCCGCATCACGGCGACGTCGCGCGCGTGATAGCGAACGCCATCTTCTTGCTTGAAACTGGTTTCGTGCGCCTCATCGACGATAATCAGCCCGAGGTTGGCGAAGGGCAGGAACAGCGCCGAACGAGCACCGACCAGCACCTTGGCACTGCCATCGGTCACTGCGCGCCACACACGGCGACGCTGGGTCGAGCGCAGGTTAGAATGCCACACCGCCGGTTCGACGCCAAAGCGCTCTTGGAACCGCTTGAGAAACGGTGCGGTCAGTGCGATTTCAGGAAGCAGCACGAGCACCTGTTTGTTCAGCCGGATCGCCTCGGCCACAGCCTCGAAATAGGTTTCGGTCTTGCCGGAACCAGTTACCCCGTCGAGCACGAAGGTATCGAATCCACCGTCGCTGACCGCCGCGACCATCGCGCCAGCCGCCGCCGATTGCGCTTCATTCAGTTTAGGCACCGAGAAATCCGGTTGTGGCTCGGGGAACAGCGTATCGACGCTGATGATGACCGGTTCAAATGCGCCAGCCTTTATGAGCCCGCGAATAACCGCATCGCTGACGCCTGCCTCAGCCGCGAGTTCGCGCACTAGCCCCTGCGCATCTTCCAACGCATCAAGCGCCGCCGCTCGTTGCGGAGTCAGGCGAGCTGGTTCGAACCCGGTTCGGCGATATTCGGT
This sequence comes from Sphingomonadales bacterium, assembly GCA_031429915.1. Taxonomy (GTDB): domain Bacteria; phylum Pseudomonadota; class Alphaproteobacteria; order Sphingomonadales; family Sphingomonadaceae; genus Sphingorhabdus_B. The sequence continues at coordinate 10,139 of JANPAM010000148.1, forward strand.
GATCGTGCCAGCCGCCGCGAACGCCGCTGACGATGCCAGCACCATTCGCAGCACTGCGGCGTGCTGCGTGAGATAATAGTCAACCACCCAGTCAATCAGGCGGCGCAATCCCGGTCCGATGGGCGGGCATTCGATAACCTCAAGCACCGCACGCAACTTTTTCGCATCAACCGGTTCATCGCTAAAAACATTATCATCCCACACCACCCCCGGCAGCTTGCGCGGGCCGAGCGGGACCATGACCACACATCCGGGCTTGGAATCCATGCCATCGAGCAGCCGGTAGTCGAGCGGGCCTATTGCTTGAGTCAACAGGACGACACGGACGCGGTTGGGGGCGGGGATCATCTTGGGGATATAGGCGGACAAATGCGGAACGTCACTTAACTTCCCTCTCCTTTTGGGTGAGGGTTGCGAAGACTTGCAAACTTGTTTGCTAGTCGAAGCTGGGTGAGGGGTTCTGCCCTCTCGATAGCGCACACCCCCTCACCAACTTCGCCTAAGCGCAAGCGCTAAGGCTTCGTATCCTCTCCCAAAGGGAGAGGGGAAGAGTGTTGGCCGAGGACTTAAATATCTGATAGATCACGGCAGGTACCGAAGGACAAATACCCATGCCCATGCCCATGATCACCAACCGCCGCCAAATCCTGCTATCGGGCGCAGCAATCGCAACGCTCACCCTGCCCGGCTGCCAGAGCCTTCCCGGCTTCAGCCTGACCGAAGCCATCCGCCGCCTGCTCACACTATCATCGCAAAATGCCTTCGCTCTCCTGCTTCAACCCGGCGGCTTCTATGACAGTTCAGTCGCGCGCATCGCGTTACCAGACCGCTTCGGCGGGGATCGCGGCGGCGGCATATTGGCTGTCGTCTTACAAAGCCGCCAATTCCGCGACCGCCTACAACGCCAGCTAAACCGAGCCGCCGAAAAAGGCGCCGAGCGCGCGGCCCCCTTGGTCGCCGACGCTGTACGCAACGTCAGCATCGCAGACGCCGCAGGCCTCGTTCGCGGTGGCCCCCAAGCGGCAACAGCGTTCTTGCGCCGCAATATGGGAACAGCATTGCTCGACTCGATGCTCCCCGGCATATCCGACGGCCTTCGCCTGTTTGACGATCAAGTCATCGGTCAAGCGGTCCGCTCGGTCACCGGCTTCGACATCGCAGCACTCGCCCAAGACATCACGAGCAAGGCGGACGACAGCATTTGGGCCGCGATAGGGCTGGAGGAATCAAACATCCGCGCCGACCCTCAACGGACCAACGATCCGGTGTTGATCGGAGTGTTCGGGTTGTTGCGGTAACGCGGCACTTGTAATGTAGGATTTGCCCTGTCATTTTCCGCCCCGACATCGGCAACCGCCCAATAGCTGCAGGGGCATATCAATCCGCTTAGAACGACGAAACAATCCTACAAAATTTTGTCGATTTCACTATCAACTTGCGCAGATTTTTGGGGGTTTCGACGATCAGGCTTTTGCAAGTTTTTTGCACGCAGAGGCGCAGAGGAGGCAGAGGAATATCTGAGTGCAACGTGTCTAAATCCTCCGCAGTCCTCTGAGCCTATGCGTGAACCAAATGAAAAGTTCCTGTCCATTGTCCGTTCGATTTGCCATTAGGCGTCACACACAATTCCACATATCTCGAAAGCAGTCCTAATCATGAAGTTCTTCGCCGACACCGCCGAAATTGCCGACATTCAGGAACTGGCCGCGACCGGACTGCTTGACGGCGTAACAACCAATCCGTCATTGATCGCAAAATCGGGTCGTGATTTTATCGAAGTTACCCGCGAGATTTGTGCGCTGACCGATGGCCCCGTTTCGGCTGAGGTGGTCGCGCTCGACCACGCGACAATGATGAAAGAAGCGGAAATTCTGCGCAAGATTGCCGATAATGTTTGCATCAAGGTGCCACTCACCATCGACGGTTTGAAAACCTGCAAGGCGCTGACCGGAGAAGGGACGATGGTGAATGTGACGCTGTGTTTCTCGGCCAACCAAGCGCTCCTCGCGGCGAAAGCCGGTGCCAGTTTCATCTCCCCATTTGTTGGGCGTCACGATGACAATGGCTTCGACGGCATGGCGCTTATTCAGGACATCCGGCTGATTTACGACAATTACGCCTTCGACACCGAAATCCTTGTCGCCAGTGTTCGCCACGGCATCCATGTGCTGGAGGCTGCTCGGATCGGAGCGGACGTGATGACCGCTCCACCTGCTGTGATTAAAGGCCTTTTCAAACATATACTGACCGATAAGGGCATTGAGGGCTTCATGGCTGACTGGGCCAAAACTGGCCAAGCCATCGGGTAGCAGGTTATAGTATAAAGGCCGTATAGCGTTGAAAGGCGGGTTCTATTAAGTCAGGAGCTAGGTGGCGTTTATTGCCGCAGGAGAACCCTGATGAATAAGCCCGAAATGGTGTTTCCAATCGCACATATCCATTATGATGACGAAACCGATGGCAATGGCAAAGTCATCGTCCCCGAAGAAGTTCAGGACGCGATTAGGACGCTAATACGCTGGTCGGGTGACGATCCTACTCGTGAAGGGCTGATCGATACCCCTGCACGCGTCGGTCGCGCGTGGCGGGAATATTGCTCGGGCTATGCCGAGAATCCATCGACTCACCTTGAGCGCACGTTTCAGGAGGTTGGCGGTTATCATGAACTGGTGCTTCTTAAGGACATTCCGTTCCAGTCGCACTGCGAACACCACATGGCACCAATTACCGGGAAGGCCTCGATTGCCTATATGCCAACCGACCGGGTTGTTGGCATTTCAAAGCTGGTGCGAGTGCTCAACGGATTTTCGCAGCGGCTTCAGGTACAAGAACGGCTGACCGCAGAAGTTGCCAACAGCATCTGGGAGAACCTTAAGCCGCACGGTGTTGCGGTGGTGATTGAGGCGACACACGGCTGCATGACCGGCAGAGGGGTTAAGGTACATGGCAGCAGCATGGTAACCTCAAAGCTGATCGGTTGCTTTCTGGACGATCAATCCAGTCGCAAGGAAGTTATGAGCCTGATGGGCTACTGATAAACTAATCCGGCGTTGCCCACGCCGTATTATTGAGATAACACGGTCTGATATGTTTTTCAGGCAAGCCAAGCGCGAAGCGATTCCAGAGCAACCGCATTACAGCTTCGACTCTGCTTATGCCGAGGTTACCGGTGCCCCATATCCGCCAGTGCCGCCGCAGCCGTCGCGCAAATGGCTATGGATCAGGCGGGGGCTGGCGGCTGGATTACTCCTGCTGATCCTCATCATTTTGTGGTTGGCGGTAACTGCACCCCTGTCCAAATCACTGCAACCAATCGTGCCGCCGCGCATCACGCTTTTGGCGGCCGACGGCACGCCGATTGCACGCAATGGCGCTATTGTCGACCGACCGGTCAGGGCAGCCGATCTGCCGCCACACGTCACTCAAGCGTTTCTGGCAATCGAGGACCGGCGCTTTTACTCACACCTAGGCATCGATCCGCGCGGACTGTTGCGGGCTTTCTGGAGCAACGCGACGGGCAGCGGAATGATGCAGGGCGGCAGCACGATTACCCAGCAGCTGGCGAAATTTACGTTTCTTACGCCGGAGCGGAGCCTCACTAGAAAAGCGCGCGAAATGCTCATTGCCTTCTGGCTTGAGAGCTGGCTGACCAAAGACGAAATACTCGAACGCTATCTTTCGAACGTCTATTTCGGCGACAATGTTTATGGCCTGCGAGCGGCTTCGCTTCATTATTTCTACCGCCAGCCCGAACGGTTGACCCTTAGCCAGTCGACGATGCTGGCCGGGTTAGTGCAGGCACCGTCGCGGCTAGCGCCGACCAAAAACCCGGAGCGCGCAGCGAAGCGGGCTAAGCTGGTGTTGCGCGCGATGGTTGCCGCCGGTTTTCTCGATGAAGCCAAGGCTAAGACCACTCCGATCCCGATGCTCGATAACCGCTGGCGCGAAAATTTGCCGACAGGCACATATTTTGCCGATTGGGCAATGCCACAGGCAAGGGGGTTGACCGAAAGCGGTTATGCCGATCTCAAAATCACGACGACGCTCGATGCGCGGTTGCAGAATATTGCCCGAAACGTAATCGCCCGCGCCCCTCTAGGCGACGCACAGATAGCAATGGTCGCGATGCGCCCAAATGGGGAAGTCGTCGCGATGGTCGGCGGACGGAGCTACAAATCATCGCCCTTCAACCGAGCAGTGCAGGCCAAGCGCCAGCCGGGGTCGACGTTCAAAACGTTCGTTTATCTCGCTGCCTTGCGATCGGGCATGAACCCGGATTCAATAGTTGCCGATACGCCGATCAACGAGGGACCGTATCGTCCAAAAAATTCGGGCGGAAGCTACCGGGGCGATGTCACGCTTGCTCAGGCATTTGCGCGGTCGAGCAACGTCGCATCGGTCCGCCTCTATAACGAAGTGGGCGGAACGGCGGTGGCACGTGCAGCGCGCGATCTCGGCATTAAAAGTCCCCTGACGCTCGACCCGAGCTTGGCGCTTGGCAGCTCAGGCCTAACGCTGATCGAACTGACTTCCGCTTATGCGGGCATAGCCGCGAACACTTGGCCAGTTGCACCGCGCGCGTTCAAGGCCGAACAGCAAGGATGGTTTGACTGGCTATTTTCAGGCGAGCGGAGCTTCGACGGCCGCACGCACAGGATGCTGCTCAAACTGCTGGGCGGCGCAGTCACCAACGGCACCGGCAGAGCGGCGCGTCTCGCTATCCCCGCATACGGCAAGACCGGAACCAGCCAGGACAACCGCGATGCCCTGTTCATTGGTTTTGCCGGCGACTTGGTGGTGGGTGTCTGGATCGGCAATGACAACAACACGCCTCTGCGCGGAGTGAATGGCGGCGGACTGCCAGCGCGTATCTGGCGTGATTTCATGGCGCAGGCGGTCAAAGGAGCGTCACCCAGAGCGCCGGTTCGCATTCCGCTGCCCCAGCCCGATCCCGAAGGTCCGGTCGAACCGCTAGACCTGCCGGAAATCCCCGAATTGCCGATTGATCTGGGCGACACCGATGTACGAATTAATGAAAAGGATGGTGTCACTATAACGACCGACGTCGGTGGCGTACCGCTCGATGTGACGTTAGGAAGGGACGGTCTGGATGTCCGTTCGGCACGACCAAATGACCGGCCGCGTCAATAATCGAGGTAAGCTATGCTGCGTTACATTATTCACGCCCTGATAGCGATCCTTGCTGGCTCATTGCCTTTTGGGGGAGTTCACGGCGAGGCCAGCGACATTAGCGCTGCCACGCGAAGTGTTGTACGCGTCGCGGTGTTCAGTTCGAGCGAGGGACAACGAACGCTCGTCGGCCACGGCTCGGGCGTGGTGGTTGCCCCAGATAAAATCGTCACCAACGCTCATGTCGTATCCGACGCGCAGTTTGATGAAAGCGTCAGTTTCGTCATTATCCCGTCCGAGGGATCGAAAAGTTATGAAGCAACGCTCATCGCGGTATCGGCTGACAAAGACCTTGCTTTGCTGAAACTGGGAAGCGGTGCCCGGCTCATTCCGGCGAGCATTTACACAGGTGTCGTTGGCGATGGAGTGGACGTATTTGCCATAGGCTATCCAGCCAATGTCGATGTTGCGCTTGAACTCAGCGAAGATGACAGGCTGCGCCCTCAAATGCCGGTCAAGACGCGGGGCAATGTATCGTCGGGTCGCAGTTCCAAAAGTGTGGATTCATTGCTTCACACTGCACCAATCGCGCCGGGTAACAGCGGCGGGCCGCTCGTCGATGCCTGTGGTCGCGTAGTCGGCATCAACAGTTTCGGCTCGGTTGCACAGGGCGGCGGCGCGGAATTTTACTTCGCGGTATCGACCCGCGAACTGAGCGCATTTCTCGGCCAGCAGGATGTAGGTTTCAGCGCAGTAAACAGCGAATGCCGCTCGGTTGCCGAACTGACCCGAGCCGAGGCCGAGCGTGAGGCCGCCGAGCGCGCCAAGATTGAGGCCGAAAACCGAATTGCAGCTGAACTGCGAACGGGCAAGGAAGGCAAATTCCGGCGCGATGCCGAACACGCAATCATCACTGAACGTGAAAACCATATGGCGCTTGCCGCATTTCTGCTGGTGTTGTCAGCCGTGGCAGGCGGCGCGGCTTGGCAATTGTCCGAACGCGGGCGGCGTGATCAAATGAAGGTCGCTGCCGGTGCGGGCGGAGTATTGTTGCTGTCCTCGCTCGTCATTTTTGCAATGCGTCCATCTTTCGACGAGGTCGAAAGCCGCGTTCGCGCGACGATGATGCCCGATGGTGATGCGCCCAAGCCAGTTGCCGCCAAATTGACGACCAGTGCCGCTAAAAAACGCTGTGTCATCCAACCTGACCGCAGCCGCGTTACCGTGTCGGAGACTGCCGATGTGTTGTTCGACTGGACGGCAGGCGGCTGCATCAACGGGCGGACACAATATGTGGAGAATGCCGGCACATGGTCGCGCAGTTTCGTGCCGAACACAGAAGCGCAGGTCTCGCTGGTCAGCTATGAGCCTGACAGAAAGACTTACCGTATCGAACGCTATCTGCTCGGTCTTGATGCAATGGCGACCGCGCGTGAGGCGCGACAGCGTTACGAAGTTAAGTCATGCTCAGCCGACACCGACGTTCGCGACAAGATCGACAATATGAACAAGGCGGTGCGTGAGGTTCTGCCGACTTCTCCGAATGAATTGCTGGTTTTTGCCTGCACCGATGTAAAGTGATCCGCAAAGCCAAGCTCTGCCATTTCCGCATTGGACTTTGCGCCATATCTGGCCGTAGAACGGTCCCATGAACTGCGCCCGCATCTTTGCTGTCATTGCGCTCTTGATGGTCGGTGCCTGCTCGCAGGGCGTTGATAATACCCGTATCAGGGTCGACATCATCGAAGACCGTCCAAGGCCGTTTGCCATCGGCGCTGTCCCGCTGCCCGTTTCGTCGGCCTATTTGCGCAGCGCGACGGCGCAGGGTCTGGTGACGTTTGACGTCAACGGTCGCATAGTACCGGCGCTCGCCAACCGGTGGATCGTGACCGATGACGGAATGAGCTACATATTTCGGCTCAACAAATTGCGCTGGAACGACGACCGCGAAATTACCTCGGACGAAATTGCCCAGTTGCTCAGTGCGCGTTTTCGCGAACTGCGTTCAAGCCGTTTTGGTGCCGAACTCGCGGTGATCGACCGGGTGGTGCCGATGACCGGTAAGGTGGTCGAATTACGGTTAAAAGCGCCAATGCCGTACCTGCTTGAAATGATCGCACAACCCGAGTTCGGCTTGGTCAGAAAGGGTTTCGGCTCGGGGCCGATGATGGCCAAAAAATACGAGCAGGCCATGCAGCTTCGTTGGAAGAGCGCGGACGATGTCGGCAATCCCGTACTGACAACCGAAACGGTGACACTGCGAAGTACCACTGCGTCAATGGCGCTAGCTCGATATGTGGCGGGTGATACCGATCTGGTCGACGGTGGGCGGTTCGAGCATTTTCCGCTGCTTGAGGCCGCGAAAATTGACGGCAATGCAATCCAGTTCGATCCGGTTCCAGGACTATTCGGATTGCTGTTTGTCGAGGCCGGTCCCTTCCTTTCCGACCGCGCCAATCGCGAAGCAATTGCAATGGCCGTTGACCGGCCAAAATTGCTGACCTCGTTCGACATCGTTGCTTGGCAGGAATCGCTGACGCTCGTTCCGGAGAACCTGCCCAGCCGTAACGCCAATCCCCGACCGGACTGGACGTCGCAACGGATAGAGGACCGCAAGTTAATGGCGCGCGGGACGATTGAACGATGGGTCAATAATAATGGCAACGTCCGGCCGCTGCGGGTCGCCTTACCACGCGGCCCCGGTGCCCGTGTTTTCTTTGCCATGCTGAAGGCCGATATGGCGGCAATTGGTATTGGCGTCGAACGTGTCACACCGGACAAACCGCACGACCTGCGCCTGATTGACCGCGTCGGTGACCAGTCAAGCCCAGCTTGGTATCTCGACCAGATGTCCTGCACCGTCTCGCGCATTTGCAGCATAGACGCCGATGAGCTGGTGTCGCAAGCCCGCATGGCAACCGATATCACCAGCCGCGCAGCCCTGTTGGCGCAAGCGGAGTCCGAATTACAGCAAACCCGCAACTTTATTCCTATTGCCAATCCGCTCCGTTGGTCAGTGACCCGCAAAGGATTGCTGGGGCATGCCGCAAATGGTCGCGGTTGGCACCTGTTGCAAAATCTGGGGCGCGACCCGACATAGGCTGTGAAGGGAGTTTTTATGATGCCGATTTCGCAGGAACAGTTCGACCGTATTGCCAAGGATTTGCCCGGAATGAGCAGCGACCCGCAAGCGGTTCGTAAACGGGTCGAGGCGCTTGAACTGGTGCTTGAGCGGTCGTTTACGATCCCCGGCACCAAAATTCCGTTCGGCCTCGATTCGGTCATCGGTCTGGTCCCAGTGCTCGGCGACGTCGTCACTGCGGCGATGGGCGCTTACATGGTTTGGGAAGCGCGCAATCTGGGCATGTCGAAATGGCAGCTTGTGCGGATGACGGCCAATGTCGGCGTCGATACCGCGCTTGGCGCGATACCGTTGCTCGGCGATGCCTTCGACCTTGTCTTCCGCTCAAACAGCAAAAATTTGCGGATCATCAAGAAGCATCTCGACAAGCATCATCCCGGCACGAGGGTAATCGACGTTTAACGGCCCCGCCATATTTTAACCTCGGCCTTTTCAGGTGCGCCCGGCGTAAATGCAGGGCAGCGGCGGGGTTTCATATCCTTCCCCAGACAAATCCGCATTTCTTGCAACCAGCCACGATTGTTCGTTTTGACGCGGATAGCATTGGCAGGCAAACCTTCGTTTATTTCGGCAAATGCGGTTGCCAACCCGGCCGCATTCAGCGGTTTGCGCGACAGCCGGTCCATGTCGGGAAACTCGATTGCGCCGAACAGCAACTTCGCCGCGCCAAAATAAGTCTCGGGCTTCCTCGCCATGCAGCTGCCGTGCTTGGCCCATTCATGCTGGAGCAGCTGCACCGACGGAGTCATGCAGATATTGTCGGCGACAACCTTGCGCGAGAGCACACCGACGCTTCGGCAATATTGCGGATAGTTCGGACCCTTCGCTTCGGGCCAGAGGCCGTGTAGAACGAAGCCGAAATCGCCGATCTCGCCCGAGCATTGGAGACGCATCGCGGGGTCTTGTTCGCGGCCCTTGCAAAATTCACGGCTCCAGCTGAGCGCGAGGATATAGCCGTCGGTGGCGGTTCGCCTGACCTGCCCCCTCTCAGGCAATTCGAGCGCAGGGCGCGACAGGTTTTTGGGCGCGCGGCATTGCCAAGCCTGCGCCAACGCAGCCTGCGGCACGAAAGACGAACCGAGTAGCACCAAAAGAAAACTAAGCTTGTGCAAAATCTAACCCGATATCAGCAGCAGGAGCGCTCTGTGTCAGCCGACCTACGGAGATAAAGGTCACCCCGGTTTCAGCCTTTGAGCGAATGGTTTCGAGCGTTACTCCGCCCGACGCTTCGGTTGGCACCCGGCCACCGACCAATGCCACCGCCTCGGTCAATTCCGCCACATCCATATTGTCGAGCAACAAATGCGTTGCCCCCGCCGCCAGACCCGGCTCGATCTGAGCGATCCGGTCGACTTCGAGGATGATGCGCTCGACACCCGCCGCCTTGGCGCGCCGCACAGCCTCGGCAACATCGCCTGCAACTGCGACATGATTGTCCTTTATCATCGCCGCGTCCCACAGCCCCATGCGGTGATTGGTCGCCCCGCCCATTCGGGTCGCGTATTTCTCCAGCACGCGAAGGCCGGGAATGGTTTTACGCGTATCAAGCAAAGTGCAGCCAGTGCCAGCAATGGCATCGACATATTTGCGAGTCATCGTGGCGATGCCCGACAGATGCTGCACCGTGTTCAGCGCCGACCGCTCCGCCGTGAGCATCGCCCGCGCATTGCCACGAAGTCGCATAAGGTCGGTTCCGGCGGGCAATGAAGCGCCCTCCTCCGCCAGCAACTCGATCTCCATCGCCGGATCGAGATGGCGGAAAAAAGCCACCGCCAGCGGCAAGCCCGCCACCACCACCGGATCGCGACTGTCCATCACGCCCGCAAAGCGCATATCGGCGGGAATGACGCTTTCCGACGTCACATCGCGCCCGGTCGGCCCTAAATCCTCGGCCAAGGTGGCAAGGACGAAGGCATCGAGGTCGAAGTGGGGCAGTTGAAAAGTCACACTAAAGTCTCACCTGAAACCCGCAGAAAACTGCGCAAGTTTACAGTGGATTGACAGTTATTTCGGGGAACGGATTTGGTTATAATAATCATCCGCCCAGCTAAGCCAAAGTGGGGCGTGTAGGAAAGCGGAAAGTTATTGCACTTACTGTGTGAATCACATATACATCCTCAATGGATGTCGAGTTTGATGCCGACAAAGACGAGATCAACCGGTTCAAACATCGACTGTCGCTGGCGTTTGGCAGGCGGATTTTTGAATCGGAAGATCACATTATCCTGCCTTCCTTTCGGGACGTGGATGGCGAGGAACGTTACAAGGCGGTTGGTCAGGTCGACGACAAGCCTTACACTGCGGTTCATGTTTGGCGCGGCGATATTGTCCGGATAATTTCAGTGAGGCGAAGCAATGCGAGTGAACGAAGAGACTATGATCGCTATTCCAGCGGACCCGAACGACCCCGAGGATTTTGACGTAAGCGTCGCGGGATTGAAGCGAGGATTAATGGGCCGCGAAATTCGTCGTTTGCGTAACCGGCTGGGGATGAGCCAGCAGGAATTTGCAGAAGCCTATGGAATACCGGCATCAAACATCCGGCAATATGAGATTGGGCGGCATATGCCACCGCCCACGGTACGGGCCTATCTGAAAGTGATTTCCGCAGAACCTGAAACGGTTAGGCAGGCGTTGACCGCAAAAGCTGCCAAGACGTTTGATATTCACGATGTAGAGGCGGCTTAGTGCCATCGGCTACTCGGTGCATGTATACTCAATTTGATGTGATCGAAGCCGATTCGGAAATGGTGAAGCGGGTGGTTGCAGGGTGACTATTGAAATTTGCGCTTCTTAAGCGCCAGCACGTCAGCTTTAGTCAATTTAAACCATTCTCCGTTCGCGCGGCGGTCGGCAAAGCGTCGGTGCCAATAGGCCTCAATACCCGGCGGGTCGTCCGTTGAAATTGCGTGTTCCAGCGTTGCCTTATCAGGAAGCGCGACGTTGATGGATTTAACGCGTTTTTCAAGGTCCGAGCTTTGGCCGATTTTGTAATAGTCGCCCGCCTTGAGCAGATATACGTGGCCGTAGTTTGATGTCGACGACGCTTCAACAATTTCTGCAACTGGATCAGGCAGCATTTCGGAAATATGTGCGTAGGACGGGTTATCTGTTGAGAGTGTCCGCAGTGCTTCTACGAGCAAGGCACGCCTTGGGTAGTGGTTGTCGATCGTACCGTTGGCAGGAAAACCGCGATTTTGGTGAGCAAACAACCTTAAATCATTGTTTGAGGGTAATCGACCAAGAGCTTCACAGCATTCGATTACGCTTTGTAGAACTTGGCTGGAGTCAAACCGCTGCGTTAGCCCGTTCGGTTCAAATTCCGCCTCTTGAACAGCCTCGCCCCAACGCGCCCAAATCTTTCCAGTCCACTCTCGACGCAAAATACCGGTTTCGGTCTCAAAAGCCTTCACGCCCGGAACCTTGCCGGATTCGGCAACTAGACGCTTTATCTCAGAAACTATCCGTTCCCGCATCAAGCCCGCCCCAAATCGCCCTTACCCACCGTGCCGCTCGCCATCTCAAGCATCCGGTCGAGGCTCTTCTTCGCCGCCACGCGCACGCCTTCGTCCATCTCGATCTGCGGGGTCAGGTCGCGGAGTGCCAGATACAATTTCTCCATCGTGTTGAGCGCCATATAGGGGCAGATGTTGCACGCGCAGTTGCCGTCGGCTCCGGGCGCGCCGATAAAGTTCTTGGTTGGCTCGGCCTTTTCCATCTGGTGGATGATGTGCGGTTCGGTGGCGACGATGAGCGTGGTGCCTTCGAGTGTTTTGGCGAACTGCAATATGCCGCTGGTTGATCCGACAGAATCGGCATGGTCGATGATGTGCGGCGGGCATTCGGGGTGAGCGGCGACTGGTACGCCGGGGTGTTGTGCCTTTAGTTTTAGCAATTCGGTTTCGCTAAACGCCTCGTGGACGATGCACACACCGGGCCATAACAGCATTTCGCGGTTGAACTTGCGCGCGAGATAGCCGCCGAGATGGCGGTCGGGGCCGAAGATGATTTTCTGTTCTGGCGGGATTTGCGCGAGGATGGTTTCGGCGCTCGATGACGTAACAATGATATCCGACAGCGCCTTCACCTCAGCTGAGCAGTTGATGTAGGTAAGCGCGATGTGATCGGGATTGGCCTCGCGGAAGGCCTTGAACTTGCCGGGGGGGCAGGAATCTTCAAGCGAGCAACCGGCGGCCATGTCGGGCAGGATCACAGTCTTCTGCGGACTGAGGATTTTCGCCGTTTCGGCCATGAACCTGACCCCGCAAAACGCGATGACATCGGCGTCGGTCTCGGCGGCGCGCTTGCTGAGTTCGAGGCTGTCGCCGACGAAATCCGCTAAATCCTGAATCTCCGGCTTCTGGTAATAATGTGCTAGAATGACCGCATTGCGCTCCTTCTTCAGCCGGTTGATTTCGGCGAGCAGGTCAATGCCTTGCAGGTTTTCGCGTAGGGGGGCGTTCATTCCACTTGCTCCAATATCGCCGTAGGCGCTTTGCCAGATTTATTTTAACGCAACGAGCGCCAAGATTTTCAAGAGGTCAGCCTAGAGCATGACGGCCAGTCCATAAACTGCCATCTTGAAAATCTTTGTGTCCTTTGCGTTAAATCAATTTTCCTGACCGACAATCTCGCTCAACGGCGTCGATTCATCCCAGCGAGTAGTTACACTACCGCCTTGCTCGTCGGCAAAAAACGCTGTGACCCTTGCATCCATGCCCGCGGCACGCAAAGGCACTTCAAAATTCTGCGCTATCGCTCGTTTGAACGCATCCCGCGCCAGCCGCATTGGTATTGGCCCTTTGGCCTGCCGAACGAGTTCCGCCTGACCTTTGGCCCGATTGGCGCTGTCGAGTACCGCGTCGGCGTCGGTCAAGGTTCGCAGGATGCCGCTCTGGCCGTATTCCTGCATCGTTTTCAGATCGATCTGCGGCGGCGCGACTTCGATTGGCGGGATGCGAACGCTCAGCGTTTTGTTGGCTGCATCCCAACGCACGTCGTCTTCGCCAAGTTTCGCCAAATCAACCTCGTAACGAACCAGCCCTTGCATGATCAGCGTCTTCTTCGCCGACAGGCCGAAGCGCCGCTGCTCACTGGTCACGACGGCTGCATAATTGGCGGCGAAGGCGGACAGCCGGTTTTGTTCGCGCATACCGCGAAGGCTGGCGGTCGCTATGGTTTCGGCATCCGGACCGCTTTCGCGCTCGCTCCACCAGAACAGCAGCGCGACGATCGCCAGAACCGCGAGGAGTGGGTAAAGAAAGGGACTTTGCTTCATACCCGCAACATAAGCGGGCGCAGCAAGGTTGCAATGGCTGAAGCGCCTCACATGCCGGGCGGTGGTGGTGCAAACTCGAGGCCCGGCACGTCCGCTCCGGGATGGCCCGCCGTTACTGCGGCGTAAATGGCGTCGCCAACGGGCGAATAAGCGATCAAGTGTGCCAGTGGCAGGGTAGCCAAAATAACGAGCACACCGCGCCACCACGCCGGGTGAACTCTGCCGTCGCGCCGGAAGTCACGGATTATCCCGGCCAGTGGAAACAATAATCCGGCAAGTATCGCAATGTCGAACGAGTGCGGAATCAACAATGGCATCGGCAGCAAGCGCCCGAAAGCCGGACCAATTATTGCGGCCATCGCACAAATGTGCAAACGCATGTGCCAGTCGGTCTGTTTGCGCATCCGGATCGCGCTCCAAACGAGAAGCGCGAAAGCGAACATTCCCATTGGATTGGCGATGAGAAAATGTTGAGGGTGGAAGAAGAAAGGCGCGGTGCCGCGCTGCGTGACATCGATACTGATCAAGCAGCCCATGACAATGAGAAGGACGACCCAGCCAGCGCCGATCCAGCCAAGCCGCCGGTGAAGGGCGATTGGTCCGTGCGTTGCCAGCCACGCCTGGGTTACAAAGATTCCGACCCACCCCATGAAAACAAGACCATGCAGGTGAACAAGCGGCCGGGCCGCAAAGGTCGAGCGGCCCATCAAGTAATGCAGGCTGAAACCCGCAACAACGGTCAATCCCATTGCGATCGCGAGCGTGCGGAAAAAACTGTCGGCTGTGGCGGCCTGATGTTGTACCGGAGCAATCGTGGCCATGACTTACCCTCCCCGTCATGAGGCATCGCGACCGGGGTAAAGTTTATCAACTCATTACGGCAGGCTCAAGCGAGAATTTTGATTGCCCATCTGTCACTATGGTTCGACGCCCGACCCTGCCGTTCGAGATCGACCAGATGCGCGAGCACCGAGCGTCCAGCTGCCCCCGTCAGGCGCGGGTCGAGGCCTTTATACATCGTGGC
>JANPAM010000149.1:0-2655 GCA_031429915.1 Sphingomonadales bacterium
AAGGCGGGCGCACTCATCGCCGCCGCGCGCGAGGCGGTTAAAGTTGCCGGAGAAGCGGGGTTCGGCCAATGATCTTAGTCATCGACAATTATGACAGCTTCACCTGGAACCTCGTCCATTATCTGATGGAGCTTGGCGCGGAGGTCGAGGTTGTCCGCAATGACGATATGTCGGCGGGGCAAGCGCTGTCTTCGGGAGCGCAGGCTTTTCTTATTTCGCCGGGACCGAAGACGCCGGACGCCGCTGGCGTGAGTCTCGATCTGGTTGCGGCTTGTGCCGAGGCGGGTAAGCCGTTGCTCGGTGTGTGCCTTGGGCATCAGACCATCGGTCAACATTTCGGCGGCATCGTCGCACGCGGCGGGTTGATGCACGGAAAGACGTCGCCGGTGACGCATGACGGTAGCGGGCTGTTCGCTGGTTTGCCCTCGCCCTTCACCGCGACGCGTTATCACAGCCTGATTGTCGAGGATATTCCAGATAGCCTTATCGTAAATGCGAAGTCGGATGACGGCCACGTCATGGGCTTTCGTCACGCCACACTTCCAATCCACGGCGTGCAGTTCCACCCCGAAAGCATAGCTACCGAACATGGCCACGCGATGTTGGCCAATTTCATGCGGATTGCGGGCATGTCTGTGAGGGAACGCGAATGAGCCGCTTCGGTCCTCTGCCCGACCCGCAACATCTGTTCGACCATGACGAAGCAGCGAAGGCTTTTGCCGACATCCTCGACGCCCGAGCGTCGGAGGACGAAATCGAGGCCTTCCTCGTTGCATTATCGCTACGCGGTGAAACCATGGTCGAAATCGCCGCAGCCGCAGAGGCAATGCGCGAACGGCTTATTCCCATCGATGCCCCCGCAAATGCCATCGACGTCTGCGGTACCGGAGGCGATGGGCACCACACTCTGAACGTCTCAACTGCCGTTTCGTTAGTCGTCGCGGCGTGCGAAGTTCCGGTCGCCAAACACGGCAACCGCGCGGCCTCGTCCAAGGCGGGTGCGGCCGACACATTGGAGGCGCTCGGTCTCGATATGGAGCACGCCGGAAAAATGGCCGAGGAAACGCTCAAGGACCTCGGCATCTGCTTCCTGTTCGCCGCAAACCACCACCCGGCAATGAAGCGAATCCAGCCCATCCGCCAACGAATCGGCCAGCGCACGATCTTCAACCTGATGGGGCCACTCGCCAACCCCGCACGGGTAAAACGCCAGCTCATCGGCATCGCCCGTCCCGCTTATGTGCCGGTCTACGCCGAGGCGCTCCACCATCTCGGGACCGAACATTCGCGCATCGTATCAGGTGACGAAGGACTGGACGAACTGAGCCTTGCGGGCGGCAACGAGGTTGCAGTGGTCGAACCCGAAGGCATAAGGATGCAGCGCACCAGTGCAGCAGATGCTGGCCTTCCAGTTTATCCGGTAGAGGCAATACGCGGCGGCGACGCTCAACATAATGCGCTAGAGTTGCGTAAGCTACTACAGGGCGAGCACGGCGCTTACCGCGACGCCGTGCTGTTTAATTCTGCCGAAGCGTTGCTGGTAGCAGGCGTGGTCCAAACCATGCCCGAAGGCGTCGAGGAAGCGGTGGAAGCCATCGACAAGGGACTTGCGAATGCGCTCCTCAATTGCTGGATTGCGTACAAATGAACAAACTCGCGGAAATCTGCGCGACCAAGCGCGTTGAGGTTGCCGGGCGCAAGCCGCTTGGGCTGCCACACTGGCCGTCGCCCTCACCGGTGCGTGGGTTTGAGGCGGCGTTGCGGGTCAAGGCGGCTACTGGCTTTGCATTGATTGCCGAGATAAAGAAGGCGAGCCCGTCCAAAGGCTTGATCCGCGCCGATTTCGATCCGGCCGCGCACGCCATTGCATATCAAGCAGGCGGGGCGGCTTGTTTGTCGGTTTTGACTGATGCGCCCTATTTTCAGGGGCATGAAGATTACTTGGTTGCCGCACGCGCTGCTTGCGACATTCCGGTCATCCGCAAGGATTTCATGGTCGATCCGTGGCAGTGCGTTGAGGCACGCGCCATGGGTGCGGATGCGATTTTGATTATCGTCGCGGCTCTCGATGATGGCGCGATGGCGGAAATCGAAGATGCTGCGCTGATTGAGGGAATGGACCTGTTGGTCGAAGTCCATGACGAAGCGGAAATGGACCGCGCGCTATCGCTGCTCAAAACGAAGCTGATCGGTGTGAACAATCGCAATCTGAAAACCTTCGAGGTCGATCTCGCAAATACCGAGCGATTGTCTGCGATGGCACCCGACGACGTGTTGCTGGTTTGCGAGAGCGGAATTTCGACCCATTCCGATTGTCAGCGCATGGCCGCATCGGGGGTGCGAACTTTCCTCGTCGGCGAGAGCCTGATGCGCCAGGATGATATCGAGGCGGCAACACGAATTTTATTGTCAGGCGTATGACCAAATTGACCCATCTCGACGACAGCGGCGCGGCTCATATGGTCGATGTGACAGCCAAACCAGATACCGTTCGCGAAGCTGTGGCTGAAGGACAGATCACGATGTCGGTGACTGCCCTAGACGCGGTCAAAGCGGGCAGCGCGAAGAAGGGTGATGTCTTGGCCACGGCGCGCATCGCAGGCATCATGGCGGCGAAGAAGACCAGCGAGCTCATCCCGCTTTGTCATCCGCTGA
>JANPAM010000150.1:0-2204 GCA_031429915.1 Sphingomonadales bacterium
AGCCACTGCGGCACTGCGCGCGGGTCGCACCGCGTGTCGGTGCCGTCGCGCACGTCATCCATCGACAAGATATGCCCGGTCGATTCAAAAAAGGGCATCGTCTGCGAATTTACCGCATGTGCAGGCACATCGGCGGTAGGCCAGTTCCACCGCGCTTGCAGGGTCAACCGTGCCTGCTCGTCGGGAACCAGAAGCAACCCGGCTGGGCTTTCAAAAATGTCGGCCAGCGATTTGATAACTCGCTCATGAAACGGTGCAGCCTCTGGCGACGGAAAGCCGATAGTATCGGCAAAGCGCATCCATTCGGACCGGTAATCATAACGTTGCTGGAAAAAATGTTTGATGATGACGACGTTCAGCCACGCCTTGAAACGCCCCGACGGCATGATGAGAAGAGCGGCGAGCGACATGCCGAAAATGATCGTCACCTGAGCCAACCGGACATAGGTGCCGCCGATCATGTTGATGGCTGTGACGAGCAACACCATGCCGAGCATATACGCGCCAATCACCAGCAGTGACACCGACTGGAACGCGACAGAGCGCGACAACCGGAAACGCCAGGCGCTGTTTCGCCGGGTGGCCAGGACAAAGACCGGCGCAAGCAATGCGGTCGCAAAACCGCGTGTCGAGATCAACTCAACAGGTAATTCGTTGGTCAGATAAGCAATCGTGTAAAGATTAAGGTCGAACGTCCATAGCGCTGCCAATGCGGCCATAGGAAGACTAAGCCCCCACCGGGCTTCGGGCGCCGATACCGTGTACAGGTTATGTACCAGCACGAGCGCGCCGATGGCGTAAATCATCCTGAGCAGCAAAGCCGATTGCATAGCAATGCTGGTCTCGGGCGAGCCATCTGCAAACGACGTGGCGACCGTATCAATAACCGGCTGGCACAACAGAACCAGCAACAACACCAGATAGATCGTGTTGATCATTCGCGGCTGTTCGCGCCCCTCTCCGCTTCGCAGCAGGAAGAACATGAAGCCGAGCCACGACAAATTTCGGGCGCTTTCGGCGATCAATGTGACGTTCGCAACCGGTCCTGCAATAACACCCGACAGACCCCACACAGCCGTTAGCGCCATCGCTAAAATCAGGACGATCTGCTGACGGTTGGCCCATCCATATTGGTGCACGACCCATATCGCGAGCGCCGCATAGGCAAACGCAGTGGCACCGTGACCCCAAAAACTGATGAAAGGCAAAACCGCGTCCATTACCGCGCACCCTCCGGCCAGAGCACTACCCGGATCGTCTGCAACAGGATCAATATGTCGAGAAACGGCGTATAGTTTTTGGCGTAATACAGATCATATTCCAGCTTGTGCCGCGAATCCTCGATTGACGCGCCGTAAGGATAATTGACCTGAGCCCAGCCCGTGATGCCCGGTTTGACCATGTGGCGTTCGGCGTAATACGACAGCTGCTGTTCAAGGTCGGCGACAAACTCCGGCCGCTCGGGGCGCGGACCGACGAAGCTCATCTCACCCTTCAGGACATTCCATGTTTGCGGCAGTTCGTCGATGCGGACCTTGCGGATGAATTTGCCGATCCGGGTGATGCGCGGATCGTCGAGCGAAGCCCACACCGCATTTCCCTCAATCTCGGCATCGCTTCGCATCGACCGCAATTTGAGCACGCTGTAGGGCTGTCCAAACAGCCCAACGCGGACTTGACGATAGAACGCCGGTCCCTTGCTTTCCAGCTTCACCAGGATCGCGAACAGAATGACGATAGGCATAGTCAACGCCAGCAAAATTGAGCTCGCGATTACGTCGAACAGTCGCTTTGCAATGCCAGACAAACGCCGCCCCGAGGAGAATCCGTCGGAGAAAATCAGCCAGCTTGGGTTGACACTATCGAGGTCAACCCGCCCGGTCTCGCGCTCCAGAAAGCTCGATATTTCGTTGACGTGAACACCCGTCGTCTTGATCCGCAAAAGGTCGTCGAGCGGGATCGCATTGCGTCTTTCCTCAAGCGCAAGCACAACTTCGCTCGCACCCATTTTGACGACGAAATCGGCCAAGTTGTAAATCGCATCGCGGTTAATCGCCTCAGGGATAACTCGCTGGTTTTCGTTCATCGCGATATAGCCGACGACGACAAATCCGGATCCGGGTTTTGCTTCAAGTTCCTTGATCCGCTGCGCCCGTTTACCGGCACCCAGCACCAGCAGCCGCCGCTTGAACCCCTCGCCGCCG
>JANPAM010000151.1:0-9734 GCA_031429915.1 Sphingomonadales bacterium
CAGCGCCGCATTTGCCGCGTCGGCTGCGGACAGTTCCATATTCATCTGGCTAATGCAGATCGCAAGCCCAGCATCATCGCTTGGCTTGGTCTGGCGGGCCTTTGCCGCTTCGGTCATCGCAAACGCAACCAGCTCGCGCGGCTGCCCGCTTTGTTCGACAATCCGCGAGCCGACCAGCCCCGCCCAGCGTTTACCGCTCGCTTGGACATCGCCACCCGTAGCAACACCGCGTTTCTGGCTATCGGCAAGGACAGCAACCTCGACCACACAGGCAATGTCCCGCTGGTGGGTTTCCGAAAAGGCACTGGGCGCAACGAGTGTGAGAGCGAGCACAAGCATAATCGCGATTTATCACCTCGAGGCTGAACCGCAAGCAACGATACCTCCTTACCATGATTGCAATTATCCTGGACCGCAGGCAAAGCTGCCCCCCGTGCAGAAAATTACCCAGTTTATTGGCCTTCACCCGCGATTGATTGCGCTTGTCGCGGGCGCGGCATCTGCAACTGGCTTTGCGCCGTTGAACCTTTGGCCAGTGACTTTGGCGTGTTTTGCTTTGTTGATCGCGCTAATATTGCGCGCTCCCCGTCTGCGGACGGCGTTGTCCATTGGCTGGACGTTTGGTTTCGGACAATTATCGGTGGGATTGTTCTGGCTGGCCCACGCGTTTACCTTCCAAGACGAGATGCCGGTTGAACTTGGCTGGTTCTCTTCGCCTATCGTATCGATCTATCTGGCAATTTATCTAGCGATGGCAGCTGGGCTCGCATGGCGCTGGGGTCGACAGAATGCTGTGCGCTTCATCTATATATTTGCGGCAAGCTGGATTGTTACTGAATGGCTTCGTTCGAAAGTCTTCACCGGCTTCCCGTGGAATCCGCTGAGCGCAGGCTTTGTCGATGTTGCGCAGGTAGCCGACCTCGTTGGGACATATGGTGTCTCGGGTATTGTGTTGCTGACTGCTGGCGGGCTGCTGCTGCTGTTGAAGCGTGAATTCCGGCAGGCAGCGCTTTGTCTGGCGCTTCCAATAGCTTCTTTGGTCTATGCGGCCATCCCGGTCGCCAGCGAAACGCGCCGGCCTGATGGACCGATACTGCATATCGTTCAGCCGAACATCGGTCAGCAAGACAAATACCGCACAGGGTATGAGGCGGAAAATTTCGAAAAGCTGGCAGCGCTGACGAGAGCAGGCGATAACGGGCGAAAGCGGGTCATCTTCTGGCCTGAGGCGGCGATACCCGACCATATTGGCGATACCGATTACGAAGCGCTGCTTGCGCGGAAGCAAATCGCGTCGCTGATGCAGGCCGGTGATATATTGCTGACCGGTGCCGACAAGATATTCAGACGATCAGAGCGTGTCGGAAATTACATCGAAACGAGCTGGGTGGGGGCGGCAAACAGCAATTTTGCATTGGATAGCACCGGCAAGATATTGTGGAGTTATGACAAAGCGCATCTTGTGCCATTCGGCGAATATCTTCCGCTTAGGGAGGTTTTGAAGCCAATCGGCCTGGCTCGGTTTGTGCCGGGCGATCTTGATTTTTGGCCCGGTCCCGGACCGCGCAGCCAAGCAGTCTCCGGGATTGGCAAGGTTGGCACTCAAATTTGCTATGAGATTATATTCTCGGGGGAGGTCACGGATCGCGCCAACCGCCCTGACCTGATTTTCAATCCGTCGAATGACGCTTGGTATGGTTCGTGGCAACCGCCGCAGCATCTGGCGCAAGCGCGGTTGCGTGCGATGGAGGAGGGGCTTCCGATTGTTCGTTCGACTCCGACCGGTATTTCAGCCGTGATTGACGCGCATGGCGGGATTGTAAAGGCGCTGGCTTATCAGCGACCAGGTTACATTCAGTCTGAGCTGCCTGCACCGCGCCCACCCACGTTGTTCGCTCGTTTCGGGAACATCCTGCCGATTGGGTTTGCGCTGCTCTTGATCGCGTTCGCGCTGTTACCGCTTGCCCGCAGTAAGGCTTCTCGCTAAGGCCCGCGTCGATATAAAGAATTCTTTATACGCAGACACAGCCAATTACTGGAAAAACTATGCGCCACGACTATCTCTTCACCAGCGAATCTGTTTCTGAAGGCCATCCTGATAAGGTGTCCGACCAGATTTCCGATGCCATCGTCGATCTGTTTCTGTCGAAAGACCCAGAAGCGCGGATTGCCTGCGAAACGCTCACCACCACACAGCTGGTTGTTCTGGCCGGTGAAATCCGCTGCAAGGGTGTCTACGAAAATGGTGAATGGGCAACTGGCGCTAAGCAAGAAATCGAAGCTACTGTCCGCCGCACCGTCAAGGAAATCGGGTATGAACAGACGGGTTTCCACCACGAAACGCTGACCTTCATGAACAATCTTCACGGCCAGTCGGCGCACATCGCGCAGGGCGTGGACGCGAGCGGCAACAAGGATGAGGGTGCTGGCGACCAGGGGATCATGTTCGGTTACGCGACCGACGAAACGCCTGATTTGATGCCTGCGACGCTTTATTACAGCCACAAGATTCTTGAGCAAATGGCTGCGGACCGCCATTCCGGGGCAGCGCCTTTTCTGGAGCCAGATGCCAAGAGCCAGGTTACCTTGCGCTATGAAGGTAGCGTTCCGGTTGCCGCCACGGCAATCGTGGTTTCGACGCAACATGCGCCGGGATACGATACCGGTGCGAACGAAGCGACGCTTCATGCCTATGTCAAAAAGGTGATCGCTGATATTCTTCCAGCCAATTTGCTGACCGAAACCGAATATCACATCAACCCTACCGGCAGCTTTGAAATTGGCGGTCCTGATGGCGACGCTGGTCTTACCGGACGCAAGATCATCGTCGATACCTACGGCGGCGCAGCCCCCCACGGCGGCGGCGCTTTCTCGGGCAAGGACCCGACCAAGGTTGATCGCTCGGCGGCGTATATCACTCGGTATCTGGCGAAGAATATCGTTGCTGCCGGCCTCGCTACACGCTGCACGATCCAGCTCGCTTATGCTATTGGTGTGTCGAAACCATTGTCGCTTTATGTCGACACCCACGAAACCGGCACTGTCGGTGACGACAAGATCGAAGCGGCGATTATGAGCATCGAAGCTTTGGGCGGCCTGACCCCGCGTGCCATTCGCACGCATCTTGGCCTCAACAAGCCGATTTACCGCAAGACCGCAGCCTACGGCCATTTCGGCCAGAAAGCGGAAGGCGACTTCTTCCCTTGGGAGAGGCTCGATTTGGTCGACGCGCTGAAAGCCGCGCTCTGAAGCTTGCGGTCAGCGTTACAAGGCGATAACCGCCGCGCATGAATGACCCGACCACCATCAACCGGCTTTACGGCCGGTCAAAAGGCAAGCGCCTCCGCGAGGAGCAGGCGGCTTTGGTCGAAAGCCTGTTGCCGGCGATTAGCGTGCCGGACGAGGGCATAGTCTCCTCGCAAAGCCTGTTCGGCGATGCGCGCCCGATGCACCTCGAAATCGGCTTCGGCGGCGGCGAACATCTCGCCACTCGCGCCGATATGCTGCCCGATCACGGCTTTATCGGTTGCGAACCCTATCTCAACGGCGTCGCGATGGCGCTGCCGCAAATTCGCGACGGCAATTTGCACAATGTCCGGCTTCACATGGGCGATGCGCTCGACGTCCTGCGCCGCGTTCCGGACGGGTCGTTGAGCTTCGTTTACCTCCTCCACCCCGACCCCTGGCCAAAAGTGCGCCACATCAAACGCCGGATGATGAACGACGGGCCGGTCGATATGATTGCGGCCAAACTAAAGCCCGGCGGCGAATTCCGCTTTGGCACCGATCATCCCGTATATCTGCGCCACGCGCTGATGATAATGCAGCGCCACTCTGACACGCTGGAATGGCTGGCGGAGACGGCAGCAGATTTCCAGACCCGCCCCGGCGGCTGGCCCGAAACGCGGTATGAAGCCAAGGCCCGCAAGCTGGGGCATGAGGTCTGGTACTTCCGGTATCGCCGCCGCTGAAAACCTGGCTGCGGCGGGCAGGCGCAAAATTGTCCAAAAAGCCACTCGACCGACCGAAGCACAAATGGCGGAAAACCGTGCAAGTTGACAGTGGAATCAACAGTCGGCGTGTAGGAAACCAGTCCTACAAAATGCGAAGCGCCTCGTTTGGAAAGTCACACTAAAGTCTCACCAAAAAGGGTGGCAATTGTCTTACGAGATAGCTGTTCTGCAAGCCTCGATCAGCCAAAGGGGCGTTTGCCGATTTCGACCGCAAGTGTCGCAAGGCATTTCCTACATTGCAAGGGGTTCTTTGCTAAATCGTTACAACAAATTTGACGTTAGCCGTCAATAAATCGTCCGCCCCAAGATGCGTATCGTGGAAGGAATTGTGGTAACTTCCGTATCACGAATATCCAGATCACCCCCGACGAACAGCTGGTCGGGCAGTTGGGAAATCGGGTTATGGCATAATACGAGGTCGTCTCTGACGCTGAGCCGTGCGGGAAGGGATTTTACACGGAGGCCGGTCAAATTGAGACTATGATCGAAATGTGTATCGTCTTTTACCAGACCAAAATAAAACAGGGCTTTCCAATCGTCTTGCATCGCTTTTCGAACAGTGGATTCTATCTTCGGAAACCGCTCAAGGAAGGCTGTCATATTCAGTCCCCTGTTACGGGCATTGCGAAATTCGCACCATGACGGGCTGAGTAGATATCGTTGATTGCTATTTAACAACCGAAATAAAATCAATTTGCCCCGGGTTCGATAATCGTCGAACCAACTTTTGCTATCGATACACCACTTGGTGTTCTCCGACCAAAATCGCGCAGCGCGATGGCTTTCAATCGACACGGCGACTAACCGAGAATCGGCATAAAGGATATGCGATCCGAATATTATCAACTCGGTATGATTGTAGTCCCAATCGAGAGTAGCTTGCGTGACCATCATGCAGGACTATGGATCAAATAGAGCGAGGGATCAATAAAAATGATCTAAAACAATTATTTAAGTCGGTACGAGCCTTGGTTGTCGATAAACTCTATGACTTCTGCTTGCCGCAACTCTTGTAGCACCCTGCTTAGTGTCTGCTCCGGAGTATCGCCTTTGCTACCCACCTCCTTAAGGATCGCGGCGAGTTCGCTCTTTATGATATCGAGCCTTGTGAACTCGGTGTTTTGGCGCGCACCGACCAAGCGTTTGATAGCTGCAAGGACAGCATCCTTCCATGTTATCCGCGATTTGCGGGCTATTTCCATGTGACTGGAAAATCCACCCGGCAGGGCGAGCACTGCTGCTAGTTCTTCAACAGACATTGGATAGTTTCTATGAATGATGCGGTGACAGTTTGGACATAAAGCCGCGAGATCATCTAGAGTCGTAGTTGCGCCTTCCTTCATAGACGCCACGGGGAATTTATGGTGCGCCTCAATATAGCCTGCACCCAAAGTGCCGTACACTTCGGTAAAGTCTATGCTGCAGGCCTCGCAACGCGGGTTAGCTAAACTAGCTTTGAATTTCGCGATGAGCTGTGGATCACGCTCCCTAACCAGGTGAGACCTCGGAACGAGCCTGCCTTCGAACGCCTGATACTCTTCAGTTTGGTCGTTCAATTTAGCATTGGTCTGGGTTGGAGATTGCCATTTGCGAAATCGCCACCGTCCCGAACCTCTGTCGCTTTCGAACAGGTCAATATGACCTTGGTAGGCTTTATATTCCGAACACCGTTCTTGCAGACGAGCGCGAACACTAGCTTGGGGGTCAGCAGGAAACGGACCTTTGACAACCTTCAGGATGTGCGCAGTGATATCCGAATAGTGCGCCTCGCCACCTAACGCTTCCAGTGCATTAACAATATCACCTACAGTTATTGGCATTTCGGATAGCGCCTTAGAAAATCTGTCCCGACGACATTCACACAACAAACGGCAAGTACCCGCAAATCCAGTCCAAGGATAGCAAGCCTTATCGGCCGATATACGCGTCTGTATTTGAACGTAATGTTTCAAACGAGAACCCTTCGAAAGACGTTTATGAAGGATCTAATAAGCGGAACCTTGCCGGGCATGGAATAACTTAGGGTCAATTTCGATCCTAAAATCTATGCGGAAATCAGAGAGCGGGCTGGGTTTTCACTCCCTCTCCCATCGGGAGAGGGCGGAGCCGCGCCAGCGGCGGGGGGTGAGGAGGACCAGCCTGACGAAGCACCCTCACCTTCCCACGCTCCGCGCGGGCCCCTTCCTCTCCCGGGGGGAGAGGAGATTCCCGACGAACTCCTCGTCTTCGACTATATCTATGGCGTGCTGCATTCGCCCGATTACCGGCGGACTTATGCGCAGTTCTTGAAAATCGATTTCCCGCGCATTCCCTATCCAGCCTCGCCCGAAGTATTCGCTCATGTCGCCGAAAAAGGCGGCCAGCTTCGCCGCCTTCACCTGATGGAGGACGCCGCGATTGGCGCGACGCCTTATCCGTTTAGGGGAGAGGGCGATAATGTGGTGGTGAAGCCAGCTTTCGCTCAAATTCCGTTCGCATCGAGCCCAGTCGAGATGCCGGGAGGCAGTGCGCAACCGATGGGTGTCTCGACTATGCTCGACACGAACGGAGAGGGGAACGGTTCGCACAAAAACGGAAGGGTCCGCATCAACCCCGACCAGTATTTCGACGCCGTGCCGCTGGTCGCTTGGGAATTTCACATCGGCGGGTATCAGCCAGCGCAGAAATGGCTGAAGGACCGCAAGGGCAGGGGGCTGTCGTTCGAGGACGTGATGCACTATCAAAAGATCATCAAGATCCTGTGCGAAACCGACCGCATCATGCGCGAGATCGAGCTGCCGCTTTAATTACCGCGCCGGTGTCCCCATCTCGACCTTCTCGACCCATTCGGGGTAAAAGCTCGGTGCGCGTTTGGACCAGCCGGGGGCGGTTGCGGCGGCTTCGCTGATGGATTGCAACAATGCCTTGCGGCGCTCGGGCTGCAAATGTGGCATCGAGGCGGCGGCGCAGAATGCGGCGGGTAGCCACGGCCTTGCGTCGGCGGCGACCAGCCGTTCGTAAAGAAACCGGTATGCGGCAAAACCGTCCAATCGACCTTGCGCCAGATCGAAAGCTGAAACGGTCACCAGTGGTGCCAGAAAAATCTCGGCATCTTCGATTGAACTGGAATCGGGGATAAGCGCTCGAATTTCGGGCAACTTGTCGTAAAATATATGCTGCGCCTTGATGCTCGCCGCCTCGACAACATCGCGCGACCAAAGCGCGATGGCATCCTTACGGTCGAAAGCCACATCAAGCGACCTGCGGATATAGCGCTGAGTGGCGGCGCTGAAGCTCGCAAATTCCTTGATTTCCGCCAGGGTCAACATCCCCGGCCCGTCATTGTTGCTCTTCGTCATGGCCCCATTCCCCTGTTACCATAGAACGCCATTTTGCCCATAACATGGTTAGCGAATGGTTAACGCTGTGGGAATCCTAAAAAAGATTCGACCAAATCTGGTAGCGCTTCGACGAGGGGCGCGGATAACGGTGCATCGCGGCGAAAATGGGCTATGGTCGGCTCATGCAATTGGTCCAGCCCCGCAAAGTCCTTGTCGGTCATCAGATAGCGCTTCTGACGATTATTGGGTTCTGGGCGTTTTACGCTCTGATCTTCTCGCTGCGCGCGGCCTTGCTGGATTTTCCTTCGCAACCGGAATTGTTTGAACGGCGCCTGATGGTCGCTGTCACCGGCGTTGTGATTACCTGGATATTATACATGATGTTGCGTTTGGCTGACCGGAGGCCGTTGGGCTACCGCGTCACCGTCGCGGCTGTCGCCGCTGTGCCCTGCGCATTGTTGCTGGCGTCGGCTAACGTCTACATATTCAATTTTTACGATCCGGTAAGCCTTTTCAAAGACGCCGAAGTAGGAAAATCTGTCGAAGAATTGCGCCAACAATTGGGCTTGTCATTCTGGCAAGACATCGCCGATGTTGCGGTTACCCAGTATTTTTTCCTGATTGCATGGGCATCGCTTTTCCTGGCGCTTGGCTATGCCCGCGAAGTTCGTGAGGCCGAGCGCAAAGCGTCGCGTTATGCGCAAGCCGCGCAGGATAGCGAGCTTCGGTCGCTTCGCTATCAGGTCAACCCGCATTTCCTGTTCAACACGCTAAACTCGCTGTCGAGCCTGGTGATTACCGGCAAGCCGAAAGAGGCCGAGGCGATGATCCAGAACCTGTCGAAGTTTTACCGGACCAGTTTGAACAGCGATCCGCTTGAGGATGTGACATTGGCTGAGGAAGTCGACTTGCAGCGGCTGTATCTCGATATCGAAGCGGTTCGCTACCCCGAGCGGTTGCGCACCGTCATCGACATTGCGCCCGAGCTGATGAACCAGCATGTGCCAGCGCTTATTCTCCAGCCGCTGGTCGAGAACGCGATCCGATACGGCGTTTCGCGGTCGGCTCGGCCGGTTACGATTGGGATTAAGGCAACACGTTCCGCCGCCGGTATGATGACGATCGCAGTCACCGACGATGGCGAGACGATGGACGGCAGTAAGGATGGCGGCAGCGGCATCGGCCTCGCAAATGTCCGCGACCGGCTTGAGGCACGGTATCGGAGCGAGGCCACGCTTCAAACCTACGCCTCGCCCAAAGGCGGATTTATCGCGACGCTCACGCTGCCGCTCAGCCACAGGACGAACTGATGAACCGGTTACGGACGATCATTGTCGATGACGAACCGCTCGCTGTCGAGCGGATGGAAATATTATGCAACGAACAGCCCGCGATTGAGATTGTCGGGACCGCGAGCGACGGCGTTGCCGCACTACGGCTGGCGAAGCAGCTTGAGCCCGACCTGATGTTTCTCGACATCGGGATGCCCAAGATGGACGGCATCAACGCCGCGCGCGCGCTGGGGCTGATGGACCGGAAGCCGGCAATCATATTGGTAACGGCGTACGACAATTTCGCGGTTGAGGCGTTCGATTTGGACATCGTCGATTATGTTTTGAAGCCGGTGTCGAGCGAGCGGCTTGGTCGGGCGATAGCGCGAGCGCAGACCGGGATTGAAGCGCCTGCATCGACCGAACCCAAAGCCGCCGACGGTTATGCGAGCGAATTCTGGGTCTCGCACCGCGCCGAACTGATCCGCATTGCCGCGGTCGATATCGAACGGATCGAGGCCGAGCGCGATTATATGCGGTTGTTTACTGGCGGGCGGAGTTACTTGTTGCACCAGACGATTTCGACACTTGAGCAAAGGTTGAACCCCGAACAGTTCCAGCGGATCCACCGCAGCCACATCGTCCGCCGCGACCTGATTACCGGACTGCGCCACGAAGGCGGCGGGGTTTGGCACGCCTTGCTGGGCGAGGAGATTTCAATGCGAATCGGGCGCAAATACCTGGCCGACGTCAAACGTCTCGCGGGTAAGTAAAAAGCCCCGACAATGTTGTGCCGGGGCATTTTTAGTCAGCTAATTTCAATTGCCGACGATAGCTGACCGCTCGTTTGCGGCGAGCCGTTTTGTTTCCTGATAACGGGCAATGGTGCGTTCCACCTTAGGCATCGCGCTCGCTTCGGAATCACGAACACAATTCGCCCAATCCTGTTTCTCGGACAGCGAACGCGGCGCGTTTCCGCAAACGGCTTTAACCGCTGATTTCACGCGTGTGGCCAGTCGTTGTTGGCCAGCGGTCGCGGAAAGGTCGAGATCGTTATATTGTACTTCTTTGGTCTTTACATCTGCCATTGCTGGAGCGGAAACGGAAAGCAGGGCGGCGGCTGTAGAGAG
>JANPAM010000152.1:0-2805 GCA_031429915.1 Sphingomonadales bacterium
AGAACTACGAGAACGTCGTCATGTTGTTGTGTGGTGACCGACTGCATGGATACTCTCCCAATCTTTGATGCAATCTTGCAGCGCCTTAAGGGGATGAGTCAACCTCCCATCATCCACGAAACCGCACCATTCAGGGAGATAACAAAGGCTGTATAGCGTAAAATCCATCGTACGGAGGTTTGAGACTACGCTTGCCGTAACGGAAGAATTGGAGCTTGTAGCTACAATTTGAGACAAACTTTTTTCCTTTGGCACATCCAATAATTCCACCATCCTTCCGACAGCCTTTTCGAACTCATCGTCAAGATTTTGTGACTTTTTAACCACTTGAGCTTATGGTGGCTACCATCCGGGTAGGTGGAATTACGGGACGCGCTCAAATGTACAAAACGATGGTAATTTTCGGCACGCGGCCTGAAGCAATCAAGTTATTTCCAGTAATCAACGCACTAAAGGCGCACTCCAATATTCGCTGCGAAGTTCTGGTCAGTGCGCAGCACCGCGAAATGCTTGATCAGGTACTTACCATCAGTGGCATCGTGCCCGATTATGATCTCGACATCATGCAGCCAGGCCAATCGCTGGATGCGTTGACCGCCCGGTTGCTTGAATCGATTGCCGGCGTTCTCGATACCGCCAAACCAGACCGCGTTGTGGTGCAAGGCGACACGGCGACTGCAATGACTGGCGCGCTCGCGGCTTATTACCGCAAAATTCCGGTCAGCCACGTCGAAGCGGGCCTGCGTAGTTACAATATCTACCAACCTTGGCCCGAAGAGGTAAACCGCAAGATCATCGGCACAATCGCCGATCAGCATTTTGCGCCAACCGAAGTGTCCGCTGCCGCGCTGAAAGCAGAAGTAGTTTCGCCCGAAAATATTTTTGTGACCGGCAATACCGTTATCGATGCGTTGCACTGGGTCACCGACCGGATATCGCACCGCCCCGAATTAGCCGCTGGACTTGCCGAAATCGAAGCGCGTTTTGCTGGCAAGAAAATCATCGGTATTACCACCCATCGCCGCGAGAATTTTGGCGACGGGATGGAAAATATTGCTGAGGCAATCCGCACTATCGCTCAGCGCGATGACGTCGCGTGCATTTTTCCTGTCCATCTCAACCCCAACGTCCGCAAAGTTATGAATGCGGCGCTGGGTGGGCTCGACAATGTCGCGATGATCGAACCGCTCGATTATCCCCATTTCGCCCGGTTGTTGTCGATCAGTCATATCATGCTCACCGACAGCGGGGGTGTTCAGGAAGAAGCCCCTGCCCTCGGCAAGCCTGTGCTCGTGATGCGCGACACCACTGAACGCCCCGAAGGCGTAACGGCAGGAACGGCGAAGCTCATCGGTACCGATAAAAACCGCATCATTTCCGAAATTTTCACTCTTTTAGACGATGATACCGCTTATTCAGCGATGGCCCGTGCGCACAATCCTTTCGGGGATGGCAAGGCGAGTCAGCGCATAGCGGAGATCATTTGGAATGCTAGTCGACAAAAAACCTGACGTATGCGTAGTCGGCCTTGGCTATATCGGCCTGCCAACCGCAGCTGTAATCGCTCGATCAGGCTGCAAGGTTTTAGGCGTTGATGTCAACGCTAGTGTTGTCGAAACGATTAACCGAGGCGAAATCCATATCGAGGAAGTCGATCTCGACGGGCTTGTTCAAGGTGTTGTCGCTCGCAAAATGCTGCGGGCTTCGTGTATGGTCGAAAAATCAGACGTTTTCGTCATTGCGGTTCCGACGCCTTTTGATGAAAATCACGCGCCAGATATCAGCTATGTTCTGACCGCCGCCACCAACATCGCCGCCGTTTTAAAGTCTGGCGACACAATCATATTGGAATCGACTTCGCCAGTCGGGACCACCGATCAGGTCCGCGATCTGATTGCAAAATTACGCCCCGATCTGAAGATACCCGGCACCACAAGCGAAACGCCCGACGTGTCGATTGCGTATTGCCCCGAACGCGTTTTGCCCGGTCGCATTCTTGAAGAACTGACTAATAACGACCGCTCGATCGGCGGCATCACCCCGCGTTGCGCGCGCAAGGCGCTGACCTTTTACAAACGCTTCGTTCGGGGTGAATGCATTACAACCGATGCCCGTTCGGCCGAAATGACAAAGCTCGTCGAAAACGCATTCCGCGACGTTAACATCGCTTTTGCTAACGAACTGTCGATGGTTGCAGACCATATGGGGCTCGATGTCTGGGAAGTCATTCGCCTCGCCAATCGCCATCCGCGAGTCAACATATTGCAGCCGGGGCCTGGTGTTGGTGGTCACTGCATTGCGGTCGATCCATGGTTCATCGTCCACGGCGCACCCAAGCAAAGCCCGCTGATCCGCACCGCGCGCAATGTGAATGACGGCAAAGTCGATCACGTTATTAAGCAGGCGAGCGCGATGATCGAGGCCGAACCTAATCTGGTGATCGGCTGCATGGGACTTGCCTTTAAAGCGAACATTGACGATTTCCGCGAAAGCCCAGCGATGAAAGTCGCTGCTGAACTAGCGAGGCGGTACGGCAACCGGGTACGTATCGTCGAGCCCTATGCCGCCGAGTTGCCCAATGAATTCGCAAAAAGCGGTGCAAGCCTGATCGATATCGACAGCGCATTATTGGAATGTGGGATGTTGATCACATTGGTCGACCATGACGCGTTCAAAGCCATTCCGCTCGCCGAGCGCGCCAACAAAATTGTCTATGACGTTCGCGGCATCTGGCACGACCAGCCAGCATACGTGCAAGCCGTGCCACTGCGATTGGCTTGTTGAGCAGCTTGCGTTACTGACAAT
>JANPAM010000153.1:0-3759 GCA_031429915.1 Sphingomonadales bacterium
TGCGGACACGATACGCATATGACTGGATGGGTTGCAGCAGCCCGGCAGCTGGTTGCCAACAAGGATAAATGGTCGGGCACGTTGGTGATGATCCTGCAACCAGCCGAGGAAATCGGTTCGGGTGCGAGAGCGATGCTGGCCGATGGTTTGTATACCCGCTTTCCGAAGCCCGACTATGTCATTGGCTTTCACGATGCCGCCCAGTTTCCGGCTGGAACCATTGGCTATTCGTCGGGCTTTGCACTTGCCAATGTCGATAGCGTCGATATCAAAGTGCGCGGCGTTGGCGGCCACGGTGCTTATCCGCACACCACCAAAGACCCGATCGTGCTGGCGGCGCGGATCGTCGGGAGCTTACAAACTTTGGTCAGTCGCGAAGTGGATCCTCAAGATGCAGCGGTGGTGACTGTCGGCAGTTTCCATGCCGGGGCCAAGCATAACATCATTTCCGACGAGGCGACGATGCTGCTGACGGTGCGCAGCTACTCCGACGCCACGCGCAAAATGCTTCTTGACGGGATCAGGCGCATTGCCAAGGGCGAGGCGGTCGCAGCCGGGGTGCCCGAAGATCGGATGCCGGAAGTCACGATTGCCGAAAATGAGTTCACTCCAGCAACCTACAACACGCCCGAATTGACCGCAAAAATGGCGGGTCTTTTCAAAACGCGCTTCGGCGACACACGCGTTATCGCGACCCCGCCGGTCATGGGTGGTGAAGACTTCAGCGAATTCTACCGCGCCGATAAAGCCAATGTCGAAAGTTTGATTTTTTGGGTGGGCGGGGTACCGCAGGCCGACATCGACGCTGCAAAGAATGGTGGCAAATCGCTGCCTTCGCTGCACTCACCCTATTGGGCACCCGACGCCGAAAAGGTTATTGCCACTGGCGGCGAGGCCCTGGCGGCGGCCGCGATGGATTTGATGAGGAAATGAGCTAGCGCCTCCCGATATGGGGACAGGTTCAGTTTCCGTCGTCATCGCCTTAATTTGCTGGGATGGTTGAGTCTACAGTTGGCGGAACTGGCAAAGCATTTTGCATGTCAGCCTGAGGCGGGGGGGCCGCCACAACCGGGGGTTCCGCTTCGTTGCCGCTATTGTCGGTGGGCCTTTGCTCATCGACGCTGCCGAACGGTTTGCCGTCGATCGTTGGTTCACCGAATTTGAAGTATTCCACTTGGACTGGTTCACCAACCGGATTTGCTTCCAAATCGGGGCCTAGATCCAAGATTTGGGGCGCTGCGATTGCCGGAGGCACAGGGGCGATAACCGGCTCGGGAGTAGGCGCGCCAGATGGCACCACGAGCGCGATAAGTCCGGCAAGACCGACTACGCCAATCAAAAGCTTTATTGAATTATCCATCGTTCATTCCAACTATGTTCAAGGGAACGGCATAAGATCTGGTCGTTAAATAAATATTATGCTGAACTGTCGTTTTGCAAAAAGCCGCCGGCATCTCTGCCGACGGCTTAGTTGTTTTCCTCCCCAGGAAACTCGGATTATTTTGGCCCAGCGCTACCAAGGCGGTGATAGAGCTGAGCGAACTTCTTCGATTCCGGCGTGTCTTCGATCACCGTCAAATAATGCGCGACAGCTTCACGTAATAGTTTGAAATCCTCGTTGGAAAGAACGGCGCGTGAACGGGCTGGCTCTGACATTGCTTTCGCTCCTCAACCGAACTGGTTCATGGTGTTGTGCGCGCCGCCTGCTTTCAATGCTGCCTCTCCGGCAAAATATTCCTTGTGGTCGTCGCCAATGTCCGAACCGGACATATTCTGGTGACGAACACAGGCGATGCCTTGTCGGATTTCCTGGCGTTGGACACCCAGCACGTAACCGAGCATTCCTGCTTCGCCAAAATACTCTTTTGCTAGATTGTCGGTCGACAGTGCAGCCGTGTGGTATGTCGGTAATGTAATCAGGTGGTGGAATATGCCAGCCCGTTTTGCGCCATCTGCCTGAAAGGTGCGAATGCGCTTGTCCGCCTGATCAGCAAGTTCGGTGCCGTCATATTTGATGCTCATCAGATCGGCCCGGTCATACTCGGCAATGTCGAGCCCTTCGGCCTTCATCGCATCATAAACCTGCTGACGGAAATTCAGCGTCCAGTTGAACGATGGCGAGTTGTTGTAGACCAGCTTTGCATTTGGAACGACTTCGCGGATTCGATCCATCATTCCGGCAATCTGTTCGACATGCGGCTTTTCAGTTTCGATCCACAACAGATCAGCACCGTTTTGCAAGCTTGTGATGCTATCAAGAACGCAGCGGTCCTCGCCGGTGCCTTCGCGGAATTGGAACAGGTTCGACGGCAGACGTTTTGGCCGCATCATTTTGCCATCGCGGTTGATAATCACATCGCCGTTTCGCGCAGTTGCAGCGTCAATTTCCTCGCAATCAAGGAAACTGTTGTATTGGTCGCCGAGGTCACCGGGTTCATTGGAGACCGCAATCTGTTTGGTCAGGCCAGCGCCGAGCGAGTCGGTGCGCGTGACGATGATCCCATCCTCTACGCCTAGCTCGAGAAACGCATAACGACAGGCGCGGAGCTTCGCGAGGAAGTCTTCGTGCGGCACGGTGACCTTACCGTCCTGGTGCCCGCATTGCTTTTCATCGGAAACCTGGTTTTCGATTTGCAGTGCGCAGGCTCCCGCTTCGATCATTTTCTTGGCCAGCAAATAGGTCGCCTCGGCATTGCCAAAGCCAGCGTCGATGTCGGCGATGATCGGCACGACGTGCGTTTGGAAATTCTCGACCTGATCGAGCAACTCCTTTTCTTTGCCGGTGTCACCAGCCGAACGTGCGGCGTCGATACCGCGGAACAGCAAGCTCAATTCGCGGGCGTCGGCTTGACGAAGGAAGGTGTAGAGTTCTTCGATGAGCGCCGGTACGCTCGTTTTTTCGTGCATTGACTGGTCGGGCAATGGGCCAAAGTCGGAGCGTAATGCCGCGACCATCCAGCCTGAGAGGTAAAGATATTTGCGGCTAGTGGTGCCAAAATGCTTTTTGATCGAAATCATCTTTTGCTGCGCGATGAAGCCGTGCCAGCAGCCCAGCGACTGGGTATATTGCGAACTGTCAGCATCATACGCCGCCATGTCTTCGCGCATGATTTTGGCAGTGTAGCGAGCGATATCGAGGCCGGTCTGGAAGCGGTTTTGCAAGCGCATTCTGGCGACGGCTTCGGCGCTGATGCCATCCCAGGTTCCAAGGTTGCTCTTTATCAACTGATCAGTGCTTGTGATGTGTTCTTGATAGGACATTTACAATTCCTTTGGGGAGATGCTGTTTCTGAGCCTAATATTGCCGATTATTGCGCATATCAGCGAGTCATTTTTGTCAAATTTGTTGTGTAAGTGTTGCGCAATTAGCGAAAATTCTTGTAATATTGTAAAGTACATGACAATTCTCTGTTTATGGATCAAAAGCTTTATGCAGGCCACGCCGTTAGGCGGATTCGGCGGGCGAATGGCCTGACGCAGGCCAATATGGCCGAGGCGCTTGGCGTTTCTCCGTCTTATCTCAACCTCATCGAGCGCAACCAGCGGCCGCTCACCGCCGCGCTCCTTTTAAAACTAGCCGAGCGCTATGACTTCGACCCGCGCACCTTGACCGGCGCGACCCCCGGCGGCGGGGTGGAGGCGATCCGTCGTCGCCTGACTGACCCGATGTTCGCTGACCTCAATATCGACCGGTCGCAGGTCGAGGAATGGATCGCCGCGAGCCCAGACGCCGCCGAAGCCTTCGCTCGCGCCTTCGAC
>JANPAM010000154.1:0-2993 GCA_031429915.1 Sphingomonadales bacterium
GTTTCCCGGATCGAATTGCGACCGCGATATGGCGGTGGCGATTCGTGAGATCACCGGCGCGGAGACCAGCCTCGTCTGGCACCGCGAAACCAGCCTGCCAGACGGGCTCGATCTGATCGCGGTACCGGGCGGATTTTCCTATGGCGATTACCTGCGGTCGGGCGCGATGGCGGCGCGGTCGCCAGTGATGCAAGCGGTGATCGAAGCCGCTGGGCGCGGTGTGCCGGTGCTGGGCGTGTGTAACGGCTTTCAGATATTGACCGAGGCGGGCTTGCTCCCCGGCGCGTTGATGCGCAACGCCGACATCCGCTTTGTGTGCCGCACGGTGAAGCTAACCGTTGAAAACAGCCAGTCGATTTTTACTGGCGGCTACAATGCAGGCGAAGAAATCCGGATGCCTGTTGCGCATCACGATGGCAATTATTTTGCCGATGACGCGACGCTTGACCGGCTTGAGGGTGAAGGACGCGTCGCGTTCCGTTATGCCGAACCAGTCAACGGGTCGGCGCGCAATATTGCTGGATTATTGAACAACGCGGGCAATGTACTCGGCATGATGCCTCACCCCGAACGGATGATCGAAGCCGTGCATGGCGGTTCAGACGGTCGTCGGTTGTTCGCCAGTCTGATCCGCGAGATCGCTTGATACTACACCAGTTGGCTGAACTTTGCGACGCGGCGGGAACAGAAACCTGCCCAAAATCACGATAACCGTCGGCCAAAGCATGGTGTTGTAAAGATCGTGGATGCTCGCTTTTATGCTTGCCTCGCCGGGGGCAAGGCCTTTTAAATCTGCATACTCGTTGAAAAGCTCGGCTGCCAAAACAATGAGCCAACACCAGATACTATCGGGCCGCCGCCGCAAAATTATCGCTGATACAAACAGTATCAGGAGCGAGCCGTGCACGTGCATGGCATCGTTGGTCAGCCCGACAAATTCAACAAGGCGGGTTTTGTAGCCGATCCAGAGGACGGCAAAAGCTTCCAGTTGCTCTTGCATCAAACGCTGGTTCTAAACGGAGAGAAATCGGTGCCATCGTCGAAGATATCAACGCCCTCACGGCGCTTTAGCCAACCAACGACAGCGTAAGTGACCGGGGTCAGGACAACCTCCCACAATATCTTCAAGCCCCAGTTGGTGACCATTACGGTCACCACCACTTCGTTCTCCCACACACCCCAAAATGCCAGCGGATAAAAAATCAGGCTGTCCACACCCTGCCCAAAAAAGGTTGAGCCGATTGTCCGCGACCAAAGATGTTTGCCTCGAGTCCAAACCTTCATCCGCGCCATGACATAGCTGTTAACGAATTCACCGACCCAGAATGCGGTGATTGAAGCGATAACGATGCGCCAGACCTGCCCGAAAACGCTTTCATAGGCGGCTTGGCCTTCCCAACCTGCAGCCGGCGGCAACGATACCACGACCCAGCTCATGAGCGCCATAAACACCAAGCCGGCGAACCCGGCCCATATCACCCTGCGAGCGCGAGCGTAGCCATAAACCTCGGTCAGTATGTCACCGATGACATATCCGAGCGGGAAAAACAGGATGCCAGCGCCAAATACCCATTCTTCACCATTGATGCTGATTGCTGCCGGTTTGGCCGCGCCGATAACATTGGAGAGCAGCAAAATCGCAACGAACGCTGCCATGACGAAGTCGTAATATCGAAAGTTGCGCACCGACGCCGCACTTGCGTCCTCGGCGATTATCGGGCTGTCTTGCATGATTGCCGCATAACCGCCTTTGCAGCGCGGTGCAAAGTGGTTATTGGGGCCGTGGCGCGCGCCCGTAGTTCAACTGGATAGAATACGAGCCTTCTAAGCTTGGGGTTGCAGGTTCGAACCCTGCCGGGCGCGCCAGTATCATGACATGATTATCGGAACCTTGGCGGCTTATGGCGGTTATTCCGCTAGATTATCTGAGGGAACTTCACGTGAAATATATTCTTGCCTTGCTCGCCGTTTCTGGCGTTCTCACTGCGTGTGACCGAGGCGACAGCAATAAACCGGCCGAGACCGATGTTACTGGAGTGAAGCAGCCGTCTGAACGCGCCAGCGACGTAAACAGCATGCAATTTGTCGAAGTAAAAGGCGAGGTTGCGCCGCTTGATGATACGCTGTCGATGCTTCAAACCCAGATCATACTCGACCGCGCCGGTTTCTCGCCCGGCGTTATCGACGGTAAGCCGGGGCAGACGCTTGAACTTGCCATTCGTGAGTTTCAGACCGCCAACGGTATCGATCCAACTGGAAAGCCCGACACAGCAACGACCGAGGCACTCAATAAATTAACAGTCCCCGCTACCCGACTTGTTCGCATTCCAGCCGCTTTTGCAAAAATGGCGTTTGTACCCGAGTTTCCGGACAAAGCGGGGGATCAGGCCAAGCTGTCGGCATTGGGTTACCGGAATATGATGGAGGCGCTGGCCGAACGGTTTCACACAACGCCTGAAACGCTGATTGCTCTGAATTCGGCTGAAACTTCGGTTGCTGCGGGCAGCGTCATTCGAGTTCCCAACATTGCCGACGTGGAGTTAGCGGTCGTCGAAAATGATGAACGGGGCTGGGCTGGAACTTTACACACGCTTGGCGTCAGCTCTGACCAGCCGCAGGTCGCCAAGGTCGTTGTCGACAAATCCGACGGCGTTCTGCGGGCATTCGATGCCAACGACAAGATCATCGCTTCGTTTCCGGCAACAATGGGCAGTTCATACGATCCTTTGCCGCTCGGCAACTGGACGATAAAGGGCGTCGCTCGAAATCCCGAATTCAACTATAATCCCAAATTGTTCTGGGATGTCAGCGACAGCAAAGAGAAGCTGCTGTTACCTCCTGGCCCGAACGGTCCGGTTGGGGTCGTATGGATCGACCTTTCGAAGCCGCATTACGGTATCCACGGCACCAGCGAACCGCAAACCATCGGTCGCGCCGAAAGCCACGGATGCGTTCGTCTGACCAACTGGGACGCGGCCAAGCTTGCTGGAATG
>JANPAM010000155.1:0-9280 GCA_031429915.1 Sphingomonadales bacterium
GACTCAGGAGGCCTTTCATCGGCCATGGGCGATAACTCGAACGACACGATGCATTCGGACAATTCCGGCGTTGTATCGGCAATTTTCGACAGCAATGCTGAAGCTCAGCAGGCTGTGTCGGCGCTTCGGCAAATGGGTGCAAGCGACAGCGATCTGTCGATCATCGCCCAGTCGAAAGGGACGATGACCACACGCGAAGGTGGTGGCGAAATTACCGATGAAGAGCACACCAATATTCTTCGTGGCATATTGGGTGGCGGCGCACTCGGCGCCGGTTTGGGTGTTGCGGCTTTGGCCATTCCTGGCGTTGGACCTCTAGCTGCGCTTGGCGCAATTGCGGCATCGGTTGTGCCTGAAGCAATGGCTATCGGTGCAGTTGCTGGTGCTGCTGCAGGAACGTTCAACGAAGCGCTTAAAAAGCATGGCGTCAGCGACGACGATGCCAAGTATTACGGCGACGGTTTGAAAAACGGTGGCGTGTTGGTTACCATTTGCAATGTCGATCAGACGCAGGCGCAACAAATATTGCGCGCTAATGGCGGCCATTCTTCGTCGCATGCTCGCACTGCCGCGATGTAATAGTCGATACAAATAGACGGGCGGTTTGCCTGAAAACGAAAATGCCTTGCTTCGGGAAACCGCAGCAAGGCATTTTCGTTTGACTTGCGCCCGCTGCTTCCCCCTGCCACATCAAAGCCATGCGGGAAAAGGAACTCAGACTAGCGCTCATCTGCTATGGCGGCGTCAGTCTGGCGATTTACATGCACGGGATCACGCGCGAGATATGGCATTTGCTACGCGCTAGCCGCTCGTTTCATGACGGTGCCGCACAAGGCAGCGGAAGCGAGGCGGTTTATCATGATTTGATGGTCGAAATTGCTAGCAGCAGCGGAATCAAGCTGCGGGTTTTGGCCGACATTATCGCAGGGTCGAGTGCTGGCGGCATCAACGGCATTTTTCTGAGCCAAGCCATCGTCACAGGGCAATCGCTTGAACCGCTGACGGAGATGTGGCTGCAACACGGCGATGTCGATACGTTGCTTGACCCCGATGCAAGGGCAATATCGCGCTTCACCAAATTCTGGGCGACGCCGATTGCATGGGCCATATTGCGGCGGAGGGGTGGTGTTATCGAGCGGACCGTGTCCGAGGAAGTTCGCGATGAAGTTGCCACAAAGCTGTCGCGTTTCGTGCGTGCCCGCTGGTTTGCACCGCCCTTTGGCGGCGGTGTGTTGTCGACATTGCTGCTCGACGCATTTGACGCGATGGCCGCGACGACTGGCCCCAAACTGCTACCCGAAGCGCAACCGCTCGACCTGTTTGTTACCGTTACAGATTTCAACGGCCATGATCAGGTGCTGCGTCTTAACAGTCCGCCGCAAGTCACTGAGTCCGAACACCGGATCACCATAGACTTTTCCACACGCGGTCGCAGCAATTTGGCCGATTTGCCCGAACTGGTTTTTGCAGGCCGGGCAACAGCAAGCTTTCCTGGCGCGTTCCCTCCATTTTCCGCGCGCGAGTTGGATGGGACGCTGGCGACCCGTGGCGCCGAATGGCCCGAACGCGAGGCATTTCTAAAGCGGATATTGCCGCAACAGTTTGCGGTTGGCGTCGCGCAGGACACGATGCTCATCGACGGATCGGTTCTCGCCAACGCGCCGTTCAATCAGGCTATCGGCGCGCTCCGCAACCGCCCTGCACGGCGCGAGGTGGACCGGCGGTTTGTCTATATCGATCCCAAACCCGGCCGCCCCAGTTTCCGCTTTGGCAGAAGGAGGACGGGCGACGGCCCACGCAAACCACCGGGATTTTTCACAACCTTGCTCGGTGCCACGTCGAATATTCCGCGCGAGCAACCAATCCGCGATGCGCTGGAAAAAATCACCGGGCGCTCGGACCGGATAAAGCGGATGCGGCATGTGATCGACAGTCTGCGGGTCGAGGTCGAACGCACGGTTGAACTGATGCTTGGCAAGACATGGTTTTTGACCAAACCCACACCCGAACGAATGCAAAAATGGCGGCAGGCAGCGCAGGAAAAAGCGATTGTCGCCGCCGGTTTCAGTTATCAGGCTTATGGCCATCTGAAACTGGCGGGGGCGGTCGATGACATCGTAGCGACGGCGCGGCGGGCATGGCCTGAAGGATCGCCCGATCATTTTCACTCGCTACGGGCTGCGATCTGGGCCGATTTGCGTTCGCGTAATCTCGATACAATGGCGGGGATAAAGGGCATCGGCGCAACGCCGCAGACCGTTGCATTTTTTCGCGCTCATGATCTGCGGTTTCGGATCAGGCGGTTGCGGTTTCTGGCCCGGCAT
Organism: Sphingomonadales bacterium; assembly: GCA_031429915.1. GTDB lineage: Bacteria > Pseudomonadota > Alphaproteobacteria > Sphingomonadales > Sphingomonadaceae > Sphingorhabdus_B. Next base: position 2,325 of record JANPAM010000155.1, read on the forward strand.
CTGGCCGAAGAAGTCGAGAATGTAATCGACATGCCCGATGCGAGCATCGGCAAGATGCGCGACGCCATTTACCTCTGCCTGTCGAAATTTCTCGACCTCGAAACCGCCGAACATCTGGGCCCGGATTTCACCGAAGCGGTGCAGCAGGGGCTGGTTCGTCCGGCGGCGCTCATCGACCATCTGGCAGAGCAGCGCAATCTGGCGGCAGCGGACCGGCAGACCGACGAAATATTGTGCAACGCGTTGCTCGCTCTGCCCGATGAGGCGCGGCGGACAATGTTGATCGGCTATCTCGGCTATGCGCTCTACGATATTGCCACCCTGCCCCTCTTGCAGGATGAAGGCTTTGACGAATTCGATCCGGTCAAGGTCGACCGCATTTCACCCGATGACGCGCCAACGATCCGCAAAGGCGGAGCAGCCGCGACACTCAAGGGCATTGAGTTCAACAATTTCGGTGCATTTTTCAGCCGAGCTTACCGTGAGAATGACTATCTCTGGGGGCGGCTGCACGGCGTTGATCGGCTGATCGACATTATGGCTTCGTCGCTGCCCGCAGGTCACGAAATGACCCACGAGAGCCAGCTACGCTACAAGCGCCTCGCTTTTCACGCTATTCTCGATCAGGAGGAGCCTAGGTTGACACGGGTCAAGCCGCTTATTGAAAGCTTGCGTGGTGAGATTGATGCAATCGCTGGCCAATTGTGATCATCTGACAAAGGACCAAGGAAATGGAAACGACCCATTTAGTGAGCCAGTCCAACCGGCGGATCGCGTTGCTTATAGACGCCGATAATGTATCGCATACCAATATTGCCGCCATGCTTGCCGAGCTGTCGAAATATGGAACCGCCAACATCCGCCGAGCCTATGGCGATTGGGGAAGCGGCGGGTTAAAAGGCTGGAAGGCAAAGCTGCATGAATTTGCCATTCGGCCGATCCAGCAATTTAGCTATTCCACGGGCAAAAATGCCACCGACATCGCATTGGTGATTGACGCGATGGAGCCGCTTTATACGCAAAAGCTGGACGCATTTTGCATAGCCTCAAGCGACGCCGATTTTACGCCACTGGTCATGCAGCTCAAAGCCAATGGGCATGACGTCTATGGCTTTGGCGCGCGCAAGACGCCCGAACCGTTCGTAAATGCCTGCTCGACATTTCTGTATTTGGAAGGGCTGGACGATGTCGGTGAGGAATTGCCCGGTACGAAGCCTTCGGCGAAACCGGTCTCGAAGGCAAAGGCTGAAACCGCTGCAAGCGCCGATGCAGTCAAGGCCGCAAAAATAGCGTCAAAAAAATCGGTGGCGCAGGATACAAAGCTCGTGACGATATTGCGCGGTGCTGTGCAAGCTTCAGCGCGCGACGATGGATGGGCACCTATGGCCGCAGCGGGGAACGCCGTAAAACGTCAGGCTCCAATCGATCCGCGAAATTATGGCGTGAAGAACTTTCCCAAGCTGTTCGAAGCAACGGGGTTATTCGAAATCGCAAAAATCGATGGTGGGCAAAGCTTTGTAGCGGACAAGAAGAATAAGGACCGGTCAGCGCAACCCGTTAAATAATCGCGCCTTCAGCCTGTTCAGTGATCACTTTACCATATTGTATACGGTCTCGACAAAGCGGTCAGCGGTAATGAATCCGTCGGCTTTCACGCCGTAGCCGTCGGCGGGCCGCAGTGCCTTGATCTGGTCGAGCGTTTGACCCGCCTTGATTCCGGCCTCGACCTTGCCGATAATTTCGGCAACCATATTGCGATATTTCAGCAGATCAGCTTTCGTCGCCACGGCACCATGTCCGGGGATTATCTGAGTTTTATCGTCGGCAATCGCCAGCGCTTTATCCGCCGCCAAAACTATGCCACGAACATTGCCGCCGCTGCTGCCATCGACGAATGGATAGCTCATCCCGAAGAAGAACAGATCGCCCATGTGAATGACATTTGATTTGGTCCAATGGATAATGCTGTCGCCATCGGTATGACCGACCGGCATATGGATGACGCGAACTTCCTCTCCATTCAAATGCAGTTTCAGACCGTCGGCATAGGTGATTACAGGCAATGCGGCTTTCGGCGCGGGCGGGATCACATTGCCAGCAACCGTCGCCCCGGCCGCCATGCGAACGCGGACATTGTCGTGTGCCATGATAATCGCGCCTGCTTTGCCGAGATTTTCGTTCCCGCCGCTGTGATCGTAATGCCAGTGCGTATTGATCAGGAACTTGACGGGCGTTGCGCCCAAGTCGGTGACCGCCTTCTGGATTTTGCCGGTCAGCGGAGCGAACTGGTCATCAATTAACACCGTGCCGTCTTCACCGTGCGCCACGCCGATATTGCCGCCCGCGCCGAACAGCACGGCAACACCCGGAGCAAGTTGCTGAGCTTTAATTTCGACTTTGGATAGGTCCTGTTGTGCAGCGGCTGGGGCGGCGAGGGAAACCAATATTAAAGTCAATGCATATTTCATCGTTAGACCTCCATTCGACCGACTTTATCGAACGAAAACGATGACATGGCAAGCTGTGTGTTCAGTCGGTAAGTTCGTCCCAGATACCTTTGACCTTGTCGAAAAACCCGCGCGATTGCGGGCATTCCGCCCCCGTTTCGGTTTCCTGAAATTCGCGCAGCAATTCTTTTTGCGCTGCCGATAATTTCGACGGCGTTTCGACGTCGATTTGGATAACCATGTCGCCACGCCCGCGGCCTTGCAGGACCGGCATACCCGCGCCGCGTTGGCGGAGTTGCTTGCCCGACTGGATGCCCTCCGGGATATGAATCATATGCTCGGCACCATCGAGGCCGGGGATTCGAATTTCACCGCCTAAGGCTGCTGTCGTAAAGCTAACTGGCGCGCGGCAGAACAGGGTCGTGCCGTCGCGTTCGAACATCTTGTGACGGGAAAGGTGGATGAAGATGTAGAGGTCGCCAGCGGCGGCACCATTGGGTCCGGCCTCGCCTTTTCCGGCCACACGGATGCGCGTGCCTTCGTCGACGCCGGGGGGAATATCGACCGATATCGTCTTGCGCTCATCGACACGGCCCTCGCCGCCGCACACCTTGCACGGATCTTCGATTACTTCGCCGCGACCGTGGCAGGTCGGGCATGTCCGTTCGACCACGAAGAAGCCCTGCTGCGCACGCACCTTGCCGTGGCCAGCGCACAAGTTACAGCGCCGCTTGCCCGATCCCGGAGTAGCGCCGCTGCCGTTGCAAGTGCCGCAAGTCGATGCGACATCGATCGTGATGTCGGCCGATTTGCCGTGGAACGCCTCATCCAACGAAATTTCGAGATCGAAGCGCAAATCGGCACCACGCGCCGGGCCACGCTGGCGTCCACCGCCAAAACCGTCGCCGAAAAAGCTTTCGAATATGTCGGAGAAATCGCCAAATCCGGCGCTCTGGCCGCCGCCACCCATTCCGCCGTTTTCGAATGCCGCTTTGCCGAACCGGTCGTACGCCGCGCGCTTTTGCGGGTCTTTCAGAACGTCATAAGCTTCGCTTATCGCTTTGAATTTGGCCTCGGATTTATCGCAGCCGGGGTTACGGTCGGGATGGCATTCCATCGCGATCCGGCGGTAAGAGGTCTTCAGCGTTTTTTCATCCGCCGTTCGCTCAACTTCCAACAATTCGTAATAATCGCCGTCGACAGCCATGAAAGCCTAACCCCCGGTATCCCGACCGTCGCTGCGTTTCGGTGAGCGACGGCCAGAAACTTTCATCATCAGTCTTTTTTGTCGTCTTCGACTTCGGAGAACTCGGCATCGACAACATTGTCGTCAGCCGGTGCGTCTTCCGCTGCCGCATCAGAAGAGCCGCCCGAAGCCTGCTCTTCCTTATAAATCGCTTCCCCGAGCTTCATCGCGATTTGGGCCAAGGCGCTTGCCTTTTCCTTCATCGTCTCAGGCTCACCGCCTTCGATTGCGGTTTTGGTCTCAGCAACAGCAGCCTCGATTTCAGACTTCAAGGCATCGTCGATCTTGTCGCCATGTTCCTGAAGCTGCTTCTCGGTTGAGTGAACAAGGCTCTCGGCGTTGTTCTTTGCTTCTGCCGCTTCACGCCGCTTTTTATCTTCCTCAGCAAAGGCCTCGGCATCGCGAACCATTTGATCAATATCGGCGTCGGACAGTCCGCCCGATGCCTGAATCTTGATCTGCTGTTCTTTGCCGGTGCCCTTGTCTTTCGCGGTCACGCTGACCAAACCGTTGGCATCGATATCGAAGGTCACTTCGATCTGCGGAACGCCGCGCGGTGCGGGCGGGATGCCGACGAGATCGAAGTTGCCGAGCAACTTGTTATCCATCGCCATTTCGCGTTCGCCCTGGAATACGCGAATAGTCACGGCATTCTGGTTGTCGTCGGCGGTCGAGTAGACCTGTGATTTCTTCGTCGGGATCGTCGTGTTACGGTCGATCATCCGAGTGAACACGCCACCCAAAGTTTCGATACCAAGCGACAACGGAGTCACGTCGAGCAGCAATACGTCCTTGACGTCGCCTTGCAGAACACCCGCCTGAATAGCTGCACCCATCGCAACAACTTCGTCCGGGTTCACGCCGGTGTGTGGTTCCTTGCCGAAGAAGTTTTTCACAACGTCGCGGACCTTCGGCATACGGGTCATGCCGCCAACCATCACGACTTCGTCAATCGCGTCGGCCTTCAATCCAGCATCGGCCAACGCCTTTTTGCAAGGCTCAAGGGTGCGCTTGATGAGGTCGTCGACCAGCTTTTCAAGATCCGAACGAGTGATCGTTTTCACAAGATGCTTCGGACCATTTTGGTCGGCAGTGATAAACGGCAGGTTGACTTCGGTTGTCTGGGTCGAAGACAACTCGATCTTCGCCTTCTCAGCTGCTTCCTTCAAGCGCTGGAGCGCGAGCTTGTCCTTGGTCAGGTCGATGCCTTCGACTTTGTTGAAATCCTTCGCGAGGAATTCAACGAGCACGCTGTCGAAATCTTCGCCGCCAAGGAAAGTATCACCATTGGTCGATTTCACCTCGAACACGCCGTCGCCAACTTCGAGGATCGAGATGTCGAACGTACCGCCACCAAGGTCATAGACCGCGATGGTTTTGTTCTCGTCCTTGTCCATGCCGTAAGCGAGTGCGGCAGCAGTCGGTTCGTTGATGATACGCAACACTTCGAGACCAGCGATAAGGCCAGCGTCCTTGGTCGCCTGACGCTGAGCGTCGTTGAAATAGGCCGGGACGGTGATGACCGCTTGAGTCACCGTTTCGCCTAAATAGGCCTCGGCGGTTTCTTTCATTTTTTGAAGGATGAATGCGGAGATTTGCGACGGCGAATATTCTTCGCCACCAGCTTTAACCCACGCATCGCCAGTCTTGCCCTTGACGATACCGTAAGGAACCAGACCCATGTCCTTCTTGGTCATTGGGTCATCAAAGCGGCGGCCAATGAGGCGCTTTACCGCGTAAATCGTGCTTTCCGGATTGGTCACCGCCTGCCGTTTTGCGGGCTGCCCGATCAGGCGCTCACCGTCCTTTGCAAAGGCAACAATCGACGGCGTCGTTCGCGCGCCTTCTGCGTTTTCGATAACCTTGGGCTTGCCACCGTCCATAACCGCGACGCAGCTGTTGGTTGTACCTAAGTCAATACCAATTACTTTAGCCATATTTACTAACCCCGAATATTCGCTTGAACTTACCTTGAATTTACAATGCGGTTCCGGAACCAGCCCCATCAGGCACCGGCGTTTCCCGGAACGCATCTTGTAGCGGCGATATAGGTGCCAAATCGCTTGGCACAAGGCTTGGGGGAACCTAGATAGACAAAATATGAGGGGTTGCCCCGCTTTTGGACATATTTTTTGGACGGAACCAGCACATGAAAAGGCGTAGTTTCAATATCGGCTTTGCGGCATCGGCGGCGTTGCTATTAACGTCATGCGGGCCGACACCTCAGCTTCGCATCCACGACGCTCTACTGACATTGTCCCCGGTCGATAGCAATCCATCGGCGCTTCACTTCAAGGTGCTGGGTGGTCCGAAAGACGTCTATCTGATCTCGGTATCTTCGCCGTCAGTGATCCGGAGCGAAATGCACGACGTTGGTGTTGATGCAAAAACCAAAGCGGTCACGATGAAGCCGATGCAGCGCGTGCTGATCCCCGCAGACGGCAAGGTTGAATTCAAAAAAGGCGGCAAGCATGTCATGATGTGGGGCGTCAATCTGGTCGCGCGGCGGTTGGGTGTGATGGAAACAGAATTTGTCTTCAACAACGGCAACCGGATATTGGTCAAAGTTGCGGTGCAGGAAATGGACGGCAGCGAGCCTGACGAGAAGAAGGCACTGGATTAAGATCCATGTTCGGCCCGCACCCATCCGGCAGGCCGCTTAGCGTTCGCGAACGCGGGCTGGCGAAATCGGTGTTCGGCAACGCGCTTGATCTGGAAAACATACGAATCCACAACCGGCGATGGTGGTGGTTCCACCCGCGCCGGGTAACGATGGCCCCCGATGGGCATTTATGGTTTCACCCCAAGAATGACCTGTTCTGCGAGGATTTTTGCGACCGTGATCTCGCCTTGCAAGGGCTGTTCATTCATGAACTGGTTCATGTGTGGCAACACCAGCAGGGAATATTCCTGCCCCTTAAGCGCCATCCGTTTTGCCGTTATGATTACAGTTTGAAACCAGGATGGACGCTTGCAAAATACGGTATCGAGCAACAGGCGGAAATCGTGAAGCATGTCTTCCTTCTACGCGCCGGCGCAAAGGTGCCGGGCGCGCCGCCTTTGGCGCAATATGACGGCATATTGCCGTTTTAGCTACTGCGCTTGCATCAAGTGATTTCATTTGATACCAATTAGCCAGAGTCGGCCCAACCCGCGCCTCGCCCAAGAGCAACCCCCATGAACATGCAAGATTTTGGTCTGTCCGCAGAACGCGGCTATCTGTCATCTTATGAAATCGACGAAATCATATTGCCAGACGGCTT
>JANPAM010000156.1:0-8215 GCA_031429915.1 Sphingomonadales bacterium
CGTTCGGACTGGAGCTTTGCCGAATCCGATGCACGCGCATTTAACGGCATTCTGCGCCGTTGGGGTGTCCGTCCGAAAGCGCCGGGCCGTTATCCGGCACAAAATAAGGCCAAATCCACTGCTTGGCGTGTGGTCGCTAAACTCAAGGGTGAGCGCTAACCTAGAAGCGTTTGCGCAGGCTCAACTCGAACACCCGCCCGCGCGGGTCGATCAGTCCGGGTTGATAACCAAGTGGCACAAGCACGTTCTCGTCGCGGACGTCGAGGACATCGTTCAGAACGTTCTCGATGCGCAACCTGATCCGGGTACCTTTCAGGAAGGGCATGGTTTTGATGAGCTTTGTCTGCTGGTCCAGATTGATGAAAGCGAACGCGTTGAGCGACGCCAGATCGCTGAAACGCAGATCGCTACTGCCGAGAAGAGCGCTGCCATCGACAGTCGTGCCGCTCCGGTAATTGCCCTCCAGACGAAACCCGATGCCCTTGTGAAATACGCCGCCCGACAGTTCCAGCTCGTGCCTCGCCGCGCCGCCGTTGCTGCTCGTCGCCGATCCGTTCAGCAGATCAAGCACCGGAACAACGGTGCCGATGGTGATTTCTTCCTGAATCCGGTAGGTATGATAAAGCGCCAGCTGCCAGCGGCTTCCCTGTCCGCCGCCGGGACCGAAGCCGCCACCGCCCATTCGTCCGCCACCGGCACGGCCGCCGCCGCTAACTCGTGGGTTACCACCGCCACCGCGTCGACCACCTGCACCGGGCCCGCCGCCTTGCGGCTCTGGACCGATGCTGCCCGAGGCGTTGAAGCCCCAGCGGATGCGCTGCGACTGTTCGCGGTCAAAGTTGACCGGGCGTTGGTCGATGCTGACCAGCCGCCCGCTTGCATCGCGGATGACGCGACCGGGAAAGGCGGCCTCGATCTCTGGTGTCAGCAGCGGGAATGACGCAGTGGTGTTGCGGCTGTCATTTTTGAAATATTCAAGCTGGATGCCAAGTCCTTCGATTTTTGATGGCGACCAGTTGACCCCGAGCTTGATGTCTTTGCGTTTTTCACCGACCAACGCCGGGTTGCCACCGGTTGTGACGTTCACAAACAGGCTCTCGCCTCGCGTGAAATCATAAACAGCCACATTTGGCGTGACCAGAACCGGATTGCCCAACTGGCCGATACCGGGCGCGTTCTCGTCACCAATCAGCGAGGCGGAAAAGCTCAAATCCTTTTGCGGCGACCAGCGAAGTCCAATGCCATATTCGACCAGCCTGCCGAAATCCGACAGTTCGCTGAAGCCGATGTTACTGTTCAATGCAAATTCGCCGATTTTTTCTCCAAGCCCGACTTCGCGTTCGGTCAGCGGTACGTCCACATTGACCGAATGGTTCATGACGTTTCGGCGGAGGCTGACATCGGTTGTAAATCCTGAGCGAAACGTCTCGCTGTCGAGCATCTGTCGAGTGAAGCCCGAGGCAAAGGTTGTGCGAACTTCGCCTGCTGGCAAACGAAGGAATGACCCTGACAATGTACTTCGCAAATTGGCGGTTTGTGACAGGCTTTCCGACAGGTCGGGGGCGAGGAACAGGAGATTGCTGCCGAAACCATCGGCGAACGGGTTGGCGGTGCCGCCAAGCACCGCGGCGCGAAGTGCAGCAAAATCGACGTTTCGGTTTGAGCGGGTATCGCTGGCCACGCGGGAATAGTCGCCGGTCACCGCCCAGTTCCATCCGGCTAGCGCATTGATGTACGACCCGCCGAAGTTAGTAGTATGCACCTCACTTTTGCGTTCGAGAGCTCGGGGCGTATCGAAATAGCGATTGATCGTCGCATCCTGGTCGAAAGGCGAAAACGGGCTGCTGGCGGGGAGCACGAAGCTGGCTCCGGCAAGGCCTTGCAACGACGTGCTATCCTGCAATTGATAGTTGGCATTCAGCGACAAAGAGCTTTGCGGCGATAGCGACTTACTCCATGTGCCGTTGATCTCAAACCGGTCGGTTTGCGGGATGAGCGTTCTAAACTTTCCAATGTCGTTGCTGTTCAATGGTCCGAGGAATTGTGAGAAGGTGGGATTGCTACCCACAGGCACGCCCGCCTGGGTGATCACACGTCCGGCGAGCGCGCTAAGCGGCCGGTCGATCTCCCCGCCAAAGCCGAGGCCAGTCACATTGCCGCCAAGCGCCAGCAATGATCCGCTACTGCTGATGATATCCCGCTCGGCTTCCGTCAGGCTGCTGCCGGTTTCATACTCAATGTCGATGTTGAACCGCGTGTCGGCACCGATGCGGGTCAGTGTCGCCTCAACTTCCTTGGTGCTTTGCCCGCCGTCTTGCGGCTGTGCATATTCGACCTCGGCATTGAACGAAGCGAAGTTATCTTTCAGGATGAAGTTGATCACTCGCTGGTCGGGGCGGAAGCCGTATTGAAGCGCAACTTCCTCGGGAAATACCTGAACCTGACGGATAGCCTCCGGCGGTAAGTCGCGCAACTCGCGAAAGCCAGATATCCGACGTCCGTTGAGCAATACCACCGGCTGCCCGCCGCCACGCCCGCGTCCGGAGCCTGTTTGCGGCGCAATGGCTGCGACCAGATCGGTTATCGACGAGGCGCCGAGCGCTGATACCTCTGCCTCATTCAACTGCTCGACCGGCGGAACATCGGTGTCGACCGATCCCCTGATGCGTTCAGCCGTTACAACAATATCGGTTGCCAGTTCATCGATGGGCGGCTCGGTTATATCCTGGGCCCATAAGGGGGCCGAAGTCGAGGCAAGCAAAAGGGCTGTGAGAGGCAGGATGCGCATGGGGAGAGTGTGCTCGTATTATGATGTCGTTGATTTGCGTATGTAATGCGGCGGGGCCAAGACGAAAGCCTAACATTGTAGCAATTTGTCGCAGCGTGAGTGTCGCCTGTCGAAACGTGGCGCTTTTCTTTTATCGGCTTTGCCGCTAAGGGCGCTCACAGTCTGTAAAATCAAGCTTACCAAGGGGCCGAATGGCAAAAGAAGAACTACTGGAAATGCGGGGCACCATTCGCGAATTGTTGCCCAACGCAATGTTCCGCGTCGAATTGGAAAATGGCCATGAAGTGCTTGGCCACACTGCCGGAAAAATGCGCAAGAACCGTATCCGCGTACTCGTCGGTGACGAAGTTTTGTGCGAACTCACCCCTTATGATCTGACCAAAGGCCGGATCACCTATCGCTTCAAATAAGCGGATTTGCGGGGTTTTGCCGCAGCTTGTCCTTGCATCATCGAGTCCGCGCCGCCGTGATTTGCTGGCGCGGCTGGGCGTGGAACCGGCGCGTATTGCGTCACCCGATATCGACGAAGGTCCGTTGAAGGGCGAGTTGCCGCGTGTCTTTGCGTTGCGCATGGCGGTCGAGAAGGCGAGGGCGGTGCCGCATGAAGAAGGCGAGATTGTTCTCGCTGGCGATACGACGGTTGCCGTCGGGCGTCGGATTTTGCAGCAGGCAGTTGATGCCGAGATGCAACGCGGGTTTCTGGAGTTACTCAGCGGGCGGCGGCATCATGTGTTGAGCGCGGTGTGCGTGATTGACGCCGAGGGTCGCGAGCGGACGCGGATCAGCGACAGCATCGTTCGTTTCAAACGGCTGGGGAGCGCTGAGATCGATGCTTATATCGCAAGCGGCGAAGGCATCCGCAAAGCAGGGGGCTACGCGATACAGGGCAAGGCCGAGGCGCTTGTCGACTGGATGGCGGGCAGCCACTCTGGCGTCATCGGGTTACCGTTGTACGAAACGCGAGCGCTACTCATAGCGGCAGGATATCCGCTTGATTGAGTGGCACTACGAAGACGGGATCGGCGAAGAGCGCGCGATCCTTGTCGAAAATGGCAAGATATTGGCGGCGCGCATACAGCGGCGTGACGGGATTAAGCCCGGGGCGGTGCTGAAGGCGCAGCTTGTTACCCGCGTCATCGCCGGAACTCGCGGCATTGTTAAGCTTGCCAGCGGCGGCGAGGCTTTGTTGTCGCCAGTACCCAAAGGTCTGAACGAAGGCGCATCGCTTACCGTTGAAGTTACTCGGGCTGCTATTGACGAAAAAAGCCGGTTCAAGCTGCCGGTGGTCAAAGCAATTCCGGACAGGGCTGCTGAGGACGGGCCGACCCTATTGATGCAGATTGAGACGAGTGAGCACCCGGTTACTCGCTGTCACGCGCACACCGAAGACCGCTTTGAAGCCTGTGGCTGGGGAGAGCTTCTGGAAGAAGCGCGCTCTGGTGCTGTGACATTCGACGGCGGCGGGTTATTGGTGTCTCTCACACCGGCAATGACTTTGATGGATGTCGACGGTGACTTGCCACCGCCTGCGCTGGGTTTGGGAGCGGCGACAACGGCCGCAGAGGCAATTCAGCGGCTCGATCTGCAAGGAAACATTGGCATCGATTTTCCAACGCTTGAGGTAAAGGCCGACCGGCAGGCGGCGGCGGAGGCGTTTGATGGGGCGATGTCAGGACCGTTCGAGCGCACCGCGATTAATGGCTTTGGCTTTATGCAAATTCTGACCCGCCGGACGAGACAGTCGATCCCAGAGATGATGCAATATCGTCCGTCGCTCGCGGCGGCTCTGGCGATACTGCGGCAGGCCGAGCGTGATCGTGGAACTGGACCAATGCGTTTGGTGGCGCACCCTGCTGTGCAAGCGCAGATTGAGGTGCATCCTGATTGGACGGCGTTGCTGGCACGCCGCACGGGGCGGGGTGTGTCCTTGCGCCCGAACCCGCAACTGGCTATCGGCGCAGGCTATGTCGAAGTTACCCCATAAAGCCACTGGCGCGAATTGCCCGTTGTGCAAAAAGCCAATGAAGGCCGAGTTCTCCCCGTTTTGCAGCCAAGGATGTAAAGACCGTGACCTGCTGCAATGGCTGGGTGACGGTTACCGGGTGCCGGGACCAGCGGCTGATTATGAAGACAGTTTCGACCTCAACGACCAAGACTGATTCCGCGACTGATTTTGCGCTTGCCAAGGGCCGCTCCGGCTCTCTATAGGCTGCGCTCCCACGCGGTTTCACCCGTGTAGCCCGAGTAGCTCAGGGGTAGAGCAGCGGATTGAAAATCCGCGTGTCGGTGGTTCAAATCCGCCCTCGGGCACCATTTTTTCGGATGAAGCATTAGGGGGACTGTCCCGCAGCGAAGCGCCGTGGACTGTCCCCAAAAGCATCCTGACATTGCTAATCGCCCAAAGAAAAAGCCGGAGCAGCAATGCTACCCCGGCTTTCCCTCTTAAATATGACTATCAGAACTTGAATTTGGCCGATGCACCATAGAAACGCGGCGGCGGTGGATAGCCCGACAGGCTGCCCGACTGCGCGACCGATGCAAAAATAACCGGATTATATTGCGGTTCCGTCAAATTGCGGCCCCAGACGCTCAGTTCCAGACCATTGGAGAGCGCAAAGGCGACCGATGCGTTGAGAGACTCGATAGCCGCCTTGTAAGGAAGCCCCTGCGCAATCTGATACGCACTGTTGAGCGCGTAATCGGTATGAAGGATCAGTTTGTTATCGCCCCCAACTTCGATTGTATACGTGCCGCCCACCGCTACCGAATGTTTCGATATGCCTGAAGGTACGCGTCCGGTCAGGTTGGTCGGAACAATGTTGTTGCCAGCATTGAACGCCGAACCACCGGTAAACTTATCGAACTTTGGATCCAGATATGTATACGACGCAGTAAAGTTCAGGCCGCGTGTCGGCGAGATCGTTGCATCGATTTCCAAACCTTTGGTCGATTGCTTTTCAGCATTACCCAAAACAAAGCCGGTTCCCGTAAACACGTTGCTCTGGAAGCCCTTCAACACCTGCTTGAATATTGCAAGGTTGATGCCGAAGCCGTCAAACTGTCCTTTAAGGCCCAACTCGTAGACTACGGCGTCTTCGGGACCAGCGAAGCGCGTGCCAGCCGTCAGATTGTTCAACGCCAAACCGGCGGAGCGGATTGCCGATGGTGCAGGTGCAGGGCTTTGAACTGACGATCCCGGAATGAAATCGGTTGGGAATGGTCGGCTATCGGTCGACAGGTTGAACGACGTTGCCTTGAAGCCTGTGGCATAGGTGATATAACCGCTAACGCGTTGATCAAACTTGTAATTTGCTCGGATTGTGTACGACAAGTCGCTATCGCTCGTCTTTCCGCTTTCCACCGAGTTCGGGAAGTTAAGAAATGGCGGCAGGAACTGGAGCGGACGGAATGCAAGGAAAGGATTGCTAGCCGAACTTGCAAAAGGCCCGGCTTGGGCTGGAGTCAAACCTAGGCCGCCAAACCCTACCGGGGTTACAGCAAAATTGAAGCCGGTTCGCACAAGATCGATACTCGAAAACACATCGGTCGAGCTATTGTTTGATGAAACTGACTTTTTATCTTTTGTGTAGTTGAACCCGCCAGTCAGCGTGAACCCTTCTACAACTTCAAAATCAAGCTGACCGAAGATCGAATAAGCCGTGTCTTTATAATCGTAGTTTTCGAAACGGCCTTGACCGGCCGCGCCAAATTGTGTGGTCGGCGTCGCGGCTGGAAGTCCGTTTAGAGCGCGGATGGTGCCTTCAAGGCCACCATAATTCCCGGCAGTCAAAAAGTTAGCGTAGGTGCGGAAGTTTTTGCCAAACAGCAACTGCGAAGCAATGTCGATATCTTCTTTAAAATAGAAGCCACCCAGCAGGAAGTTCAGCGGGCCGTCAAAATCTGATGCTATACGTAGTTCTTGCGTATAGGTGTTGATCCCTGTCCGAGCGCGGTTATCACCGATCAGGTCAGCACTTGTGAAATCCGAATCCTGGTTGGTAAACGAACGAACCGCGCGATAAGCACTTATGCTGGTCAACGAAATCTCGTCTGTCAAATCCCAGTCGATCTGGCCGGAGAAACCGTAGTTTTTGATCTTGTTAACCGAGTCGAAATTTTGGAAAACGTCATGAGCAAACGGCTGGTTGGGCAGAAGAGAGACGCCGCCAGCAGAGCCATTTACAGCAGCAGTGGCTGGACCGCTGACCACATTCGCCACACCGCAGCAAATCTCGTCGATCTTGTCATAATCGGCAATCAAACGAAGCTTTAGGGTATCGCTCGGCTCCCAAAGCAATTGCCCGCGAACGCCATAACGATCACGATCGTTAGATTTTGTATCTCGGTTGACTACATTGATATAGCCATCACGCTTGTTGTAATTGCCCTCGATGCTGACAGCCAATGTTTCCGCAATCGGGCCAGTCACGTTACCGCGAACGACTATGGCATCATAATTGCCGTAAGAAATTTCGGCTCCGCCGCCAAATTCGAACTGCGGCTCTTTGGTGACGATGCTAATGATACCTGCGGAAGCATTTTTACCGAACAATGTCGATTGCGGGCCGCGCAGAACTTCAACGCGCTGGATGTTAGCGAGGTCGCCGATTTGCGCGGCAGAACGCGAGCGGTAAACGCCGTCGATGAAGACGCCGACCGAAGGCTCGATACCCGCATTGTTTGCACCGTTACCGAAGCCACGAATGATGAAGTTGGTGTTGGCTGAGCTCTGCAGCTGGCCAACTTTGAGTGATGGAACGAGGGTTTGAAGGTCGAGAAGATCGCGGACCTGCGCCCGTTCGATGGTTTCGGCGGTGGTTACAGACACCGATATCGGCACATCCTGCAGCGTTTGTTCGCGCTTGGTGGCGGTCACGATGATGACGTTTTCATCAACGGCTTCTTCTTCAGCCTGCGGTGCTGAATCCTGCGCATAAGCGATAGTTCCAAAGCCCAACGATGCGACGCTGATCGTAGACAGCATCGCGGTCTTAAATATCCGGTTGGTGATTTTCATGATTAGTCCTCTCCTGTTGGTCGATCCGCTCTTTTCGAGCAATTTAATGGGAATGATTTCGCAATTTCCGCCCCAGCCCCCCTCTTGAGCCGACATTAGCGTCGATGCCGTATTAACCGGACAATTAGCCGCTCGCAAACAGATAGTTTTACAGTCGCATAAATCGCGTAAGAGGTGGTAAAAATGACACGATTGTCGGAATATGGATGAGCGATGCCAAAAATGGTCAAAAAAGGCGATTTGCCAAGCAAGGTTTGCAAGCATTGCCAAAAGCCGTTCGCCTGGCGCAAGAAATGGGCCAAGGTCTGGGACGAGGTGCGTTATTGTTCGGATCGGTGCAGGGCTGGAAAATAATGGTGCCGGCTACAAGGTTCGAACTCGTGACCCCCTGATTACAAATCAGGTGCTCT
>JANPAM010000157.1:0-1664 GCA_031429915.1 Sphingomonadales bacterium
TAAACAATGCCAAGAACAAACCGAGCGCCGAAATGCCGCGCGACAGCGCAATTTGCGTAACCGCGTTAAATTGGTCGGGCAGAACACGCCCGATAAACTGTTCCAGTCCAGTCACGAGAATTTGCGCACTGAATGAGAGCAGTAGCAATATGACAGCGGCAACAATCAGCCCTATCGAATACAGCCGGTACTGCCAAAAGCTCACGCTAAACGTCGTTCCGTAAGCACGGCGCAAGATGTCACGCATGGTTTCGATCAGGCTGCCAACGGTCCAGAGCCCGACCACCGCGCTCAACCATAACAACCAGCCCGTGCGCGCAACAACGACCTGCCCCAATGGTTCGCGAAGCGTATCGGCGACACTTGGCGGCATCGTTGACAGGATCGCAGCGATTGCCCTGATCCTATCCTCAGGATCGCCCAGCGTTCCCAGAATTGCTGCCGCTGTAATAAAAAACGGAAAGAGCGCGATGAGCGACAGATAAGCAAGATTGCCGGCATGGATAACCCGTCAGTGTAGGTGCCGATGGCCACGCGCTTTATGACCTCAAAGGACTTGGTCCCAGGCGCAACGCGGGCATAAGAGCGGCGAAAAATCCCTTTTTCTTTTAGCCGCTCGACGGTCTTCTCGACCTGTTCGGTGCGCGCCTCGGGCGACAGCGGCGAACGCCCGCGCGCCAGATAATCATCGCTCACTTCATGCGCGACGTCGCTCCGGATTTCTTCGGCAACTTCGGCTTTGGTTTCGCCTTCCGGCTTTGGATCGGCGTTTTTCATTGAGCCTAAACGTTCAAAGCCTCACGCGGGTTGCGCGCATCATCCCAATTTACAACTAATTCTTCCAGACCGGACGTGTCTGATGGCAAGTGGATCATCAATGTCACCAGCTGATCGCCGCGCTCACCCGACTTGCCGGTGAACCCGCGACCCTTGATGCGAAGCGTCGCACCTGAATTTGTCTTGGGTGGCACGGTCAGCATCACTGCCCCGTCGACCGTCGGCACCTTGACCTTGCCACCTATCACCGCCTCTTTTAGCGAAATCGGCAGGTCGATGCGGATATGGTCGCCGTCGCGGACAAATTGCGGATGCTTTCCGACTTTCAGCGTCACCATCGCGTCGCCGTTACCGCCCGGCCCCGGTTGACCACGCCCCGGAATGCGGATTTGTTGACCGGGAACGACCCCTTTGGGCAGCTTGAATTCGACCGCCTTACCATCGCGGAGCGTTATCCGTTGTGGGGCAAGCGTCGCTGCATCGGTGAACGATACCAGATGCTCATACGCAATGTTCGCGCCCTTTGGCGGCGGACCTTGCTGCGGACGTTGGCCCGGGCGGGCCTGAGCGCCGCCGCCGCTGCCAAACAGGCCATCGAATATATCACCCAGATCAATCCCGCTGTTGCCGCCAAAATCAAAATTGCCGCCACCCGGACCAGCACCGCCGCCGAACCCGCCACCGGAAAACCCTCGCGGTTGGCCGTTTTCGTCTATCTCGCCGCGGTCAAATTGTGCTCGTTTGTTGGCGTCAGAAAGTAAATCGTAGGCGCGGGTCACCTCGCTGAATTTGTCGGCGGCCTTTGGATTTTCCGGATGCTTGTCGGGATGCAGTTCTTTTGCAAGCTTGCGATAAGCGCTTTTGATCGCCTTCGCATCCGCGCCCTT
>JANPAM010000158.1:0-3212 GCA_031429915.1 Sphingomonadales bacterium
TTACCGGAGCACCAAAAATCCGGGCGATGCAGATTATCGGCGAGGTCGAATCCGCCCCGCGCGGTATCTATTGCGGGTCGATCGGGCGGATCGATGCCAATGGCGATGCCGCTTTTAACGTTGCAATCCGCACTTTTACCTTGTGCGAAGTCACGAAGACGGTTTCATTGGGGCTGGGCTCAGGCATTGTCGCTGACTCTAACGAAGCGGCGGAGTGGGCCGAATGTCTGGCCAAGGGGGATTTTGCAAAAGTGGAAGGCTACGGCTTTGATCTGATCGAGACGATGCGTTTTGAACCAGCATTGGGATTTGCCCGGCTGGAGCTGCATCTGGAACGGATGAAGGAGAGCGCGCGGACCTTCGGCTTTGAATTTGATCGCCATGCTGTGCGCAACCAGCTTCATGCCGCGACATTCCATCTGGATTCGTTGTCGAAAGTACGGCTGCTAATGTCGAAAAATGGTGCAGCCGCCATTGAAATACGTCCGTTGACCGATGCAACCGAAGCATGGAGCGTGTCGATCATGCCGCTTCCAGTCGAAAGCACTGACTTCCGCCTTCACCACAAAACCACAAACCGCGAATTTTATGACGACGCCCGTAAAGGCTCGGACGCTGATGAGGTTGTCTTTATGGACCCAGACGGTTTCTTGACCGAAGGCAGCATTACCGCAATTTTTGTCGAGCGCGATGGCAAGTTGATAACCCCGCCTTTGTCTAGCGGAATGTTGCCATCGGTTCTGCGCCGTGAACTGATCGAAACAGGTCAAGCTATCGAGGGCGATCTTACCGCCGCCGACCTTGCCCAGAATTTTTTCGTCGGAAATAGCGTTCGGGGTCTGATACCCGCCAAAGCAGTTGCGTAATTTTTAGGGCTTCGCTAGGGCCAGCCCCGCAACTTGCTAACAAAAACTGCCTGAAAGACCCGTTATGATCGACCACCTGTCCGCTGCCCTTGGCCGGATCGCACCCTCGGCTACGCTCGCCATGTCCGGCCGCGTAATCGACCTGAAGGCGCAAGGGGTAGACGTCATTGGCCTGTCGGCTGGCGAGCCCGATTTCGATACGCCGGATTTTGTGAAAGATGCCGCGATCGAAGCGATCAGAAGCGGCCAGACCAAGTATACTGCCGTTGATGGAATCGCACCGCTGAAAGCAGCGATCGCCGCGAAATTCAAACGCGATAACTGTATCGAATACAGTCCTAAACAGATCACTGTGAACGCGGGCGGCAAGCACACGCTGTTTAACGCTCTGGTAGCGACAGTCGACGAAGGCGACGAGGTCATCATCCCTGCGCCTTATTGGGTGAGCTATCCCGACATCGTCCGGTTCGCTGGCGGGACGCCGGTCGTCATCATGGCGACCGCCAAACAAAATTATAAAATCACGCCCGAGCAACTCGACGCCGCGATCACGCCGAAGACACGCTGGTTGATCCTCAACTCGCCGTCGAATCCGACCGGTGCTGCTTATAGCGCCATCGAACTCGAGGCGCTGGGTCAGGTGCTTATCAAACACAAGCATGTCATGCTGCTGACCGACGATATGTACGAGCATATCTGGTATGCGCAGTCGCCGTTCGCGACGATGCTTGAAGTTTGTCCCGAGCTGTACGACCGCACGCTTACGATGAACGGTGCGTCAAAGGCCTACGCGATGACCGGCTGGCGCATTGGCTATGCGGGCGGCCCCGAATGGTTGATCAAGGCGATGGCCGACCTGCAATCGCAGTCGACAAGCAACCCGTGTTCAATCTCTCAACATGCCGTGCTGGCGGCGCTCAATGGCCCGCAGGATTTTTTGAAGGAACGCAATGCAGTTTTCAAAGAACGCCGCGATCTGGTCGTTGCCATGCTGAACGATGCGCCAGGATTGAATTGTCCGACGCCTGAGGGTGCGTTCTATGTTTATCCCGACGCGAGCGGCGTGATGGGCAAGACAACTGCCAAGGGCAAAAAGATTGGAACCGACGCAGACCTTATTGACTATTTCCTCGACGATTACCGCGTAGCGGCGGTGCACGGCGGTGCTTTCGGGCTCTCGCCGGGCTTCCGCATTTCTTATGCGACATCGACGGAGTTGCTAAAGGAAGCGTGCACTCGCATCCAGTCGGCGTGCGCAGCCCTCGTTTGAGCGCAGCTGAACCTTATAAAACGACGCGTTAAGTCCGACTTAACTCGGCATCTGCTTGAAACCTTTTGTGGTCTGGTAACGTAACTACCGGAGCCTGCGAATAGGCAGCTAGAACCGAGAAACAAAATGAACCGGATATTCAATTTCGTGCGATCAGAACTCTTCCTCAGCCTTGCGGGCGGTTTCGCTCTCGGCGTTGCTGGACTGGCTGTGATCAAACCTGCGAGCGCCGACATTGGCCACGCAGACGCATCGAAGTCGATATCGGTCGGAGCGCCTGTTTATGACCAAGTCAGTAAAGCTAAATAAATTAAGCATTCGCCTGCTTCCCGTGGTCGCAGCGTTTGCGCTTACTGCGGCATGCGGCGCTGAAGGTACCTCGCTGATCGGAACGGCCGAAGCCGCCGAAGGTATAAAGATCGCCGCCCCTGTCACAGCAATCGCTGAGCCAAAGGGTACGCAAACAGCTGTGTTCGCTGGCGGATGTTTCTGGGGCATCGAGGGTGTTTTCGAACGCGTCAAAGGTGTGATTAGCGTCGAATCGGGCTATTCGGGCGGAACCAAAGCGAACGCGGATTATGACAAGGTCAGCGCAGGCATCACCGCACATTCAGAGTCTGTGCGCATCCGGTATAATCCGGCGGTCATCAGCTATAACGACCTGTTGCATATCTTTTTCTCGGTGACGCACGATCCGACCCAGCTAAACCGCCAGGGCCCAGACACCGGCAAGCAATATCGCACCGCGATCTACCCGGCTTCGCCCGCACAAGGCAAGGCGGCGCGGGCCTATATCGCTCAGCTGGACAAGGCCGGTTATTGGAAAAAGCCGATTGTAACTAAGTTTGAAGCCTACAGCTTCTTCCCCGCCGAAACCTATCATCAGGACTTTATGGCGAAGAATCCGACGCATCCCTACATCACCGCATGGGACAAGCCAAAGGTCGCCAACCTGAAAAGGCTGTTCCCGAACCGCTACCGGTGATTAGCCGCGATAGGCAGGGATGGCCCAGCCTTTAAGGATTGCCATTGCGCGCAGGGCAAACCCGGCGGCAGCGCTGATGGTTGCGGCGGCA
>JANPAM010000159.1:0-1784 GCA_031429915.1 Sphingomonadales bacterium
GTTTTGGGCGGAGGCATTGCGGCGCTGGGGCTTTCCATCGCATCGGGCATGTATTTTCATCCAGAATTGCCCGAAGTCGGCAAGCAAGGCTATGCGATCGAGGGTGTTGAATCTGGCGAAGCTGGCGGGGCTGCTGTCGTGCCGATTGCAACATTGCTGGCCACCGCTGATATTGCCAAGGGTGAAGCGATTTTCAAAAAATGCGTTGCTTGCCACACGATTGCGGCAGGCGGTGCCAATGGTATCGGGCCTAATCTGAACGGCGTTTTGGGCAAGCCGTTGGCAAGTCATGCCGGTTTTGCGTATTCGGATGCGCTAAAAAGCAAGGGCGGCAACTGGACTTTCGAGGCAATGAGCGAATGGCTCGCTAATCCCAAAAAATATGCGCCTGGTAACAAAATGACCTTTGCTGGTCTGGGCAACCCTGAAGAGCGCGCCGCCGTCATGCTTTACATCAATTCGCAAGGGTCGAACCTGCCACTGCCTGCGGCACCAGCGGCCCCGGCAGAAGGTGCCGAGCCTGCGGCAGATACTGCAGCGCCCATCAGCGGCGACGCCGCGACTCCCACTACCAAAGCCCCAACAGAGGCTCCGGCACAGGCATCGCCCAACTAAGCGGTCGCCTTCAGGCTTTCTCGATTTCGTAAAACGCGCATATTGCCGCCCAAGCCTCTTCGGCCGTTTCGACGAACTGGAACAGGTCAAGATCTGGCGGGCTTATCACGCCTTCCAGCATCAGCTCCTCGAAGTTGACCACCCGGTTCCAGAATTCTTCGCCAAACAGCAGGATTGGCATCCTCTTGACCTTGCCGGTTTGCACAAGCGTCAACAACTCGAAGAATTCGTCGAAGGTCCCGAATCCACCGGGGAATACCGCCAGAGCGCGTGCTCGGAGCAGAAAGTGCATTTTGCGAAGTGCAAAATAGTGA
The DNA here is from genome assembly GCA_031429915.1 of Sphingomonadales bacterium. Taxonomy (GTDB): domain Bacteria; phylum Pseudomonadota; class Alphaproteobacteria; order Sphingomonadales; family Sphingomonadaceae; genus Sphingorhabdus_B. The sequence goes on from JANPAM010000159.1 coordinate 930, forward strand.
AACTGGAAACTGAGATCGGGCGTCACATAGATGTTAGGCGCCTGCTCATGCGGCAACACGATGTTGAGACCGATTGATTCAGCACCGACATCATGCGCACCGCGATTAGCGGCCTCCATAATCGACGGCCCGCCGCCCGAGCAAACGACGAAATGGCGACCGCCATCATCATCGGTAACCGCACATTCGCTGGCTAAACGCGCGAGCTGGCGGGATTGTTCATAGTAGCGCGATTTGTCCTTCATTCGTCCGGCGATGATCCTGCTTCGCTCGTCGGTGGCCAATGCCAATAACGCGTCGGCGGCATCGGGTTCGGGAATACGAGCCGAGCCATAAATTACGAGCGTCGAGGCAATATTGGCTTCGTCGAGCAGCATTTCTGTTTTGAGCAACTCGAGCTGGAACCGCACCGGGCGCAATTCTTCACGCAACAGGAATTCGGTGTCCTGGAACGCAAGCCGGTACGAGGCACTTTGCGTTTGCGGAGTAACGAGTTGGTTTTCTGCGAAGCCAGCTTCTGTTTTCGCCTTGTAAAAGCGGCGGTCGGATACGTCTTTATCTGTCATGCCGTCCTGATAGCGAATTGCCCCCTACCTGCAATAGGCAGTCCCGTCTTTCATCGACTGCGCCATGTCGAAATGGAAATGATTGGCGTGTGCTCCATTGTAATCGGGTCCGAGTACAGTACCAAAGCGCTTGCAAGCCGATTGGTGCAAGCGGCGGAGGAATTCCTGTTCAGTTTTAACACCGTTCCAGCCCGTAAGCACGGACACCCGCCTGCCGTCGCTCAGGACAAACGCGGAAATGTCTACTGCATTGCCAAACGCATGTTGTGATAATTTGCCAGACCGGCCG
>JANPAM010000160.1:0-1533 GCA_031429915.1 Sphingomonadales bacterium
GGTTGATCTGGAACGGCATGTTGCGACGGATATCGACGGTCCACAGATCGGCTGGCGGAATGCCGTCGCGGATCCAATCGGCCATCACCTTGCCAACGCCGCCTGCCGATTGCAGTCCAATCGAGTTGAGGCCAGCCGCGACGAAACAGCCTTTCAGCTCTGCACTCTCGCCGAGATGATAGCGGACATCCGGAGTGAAGCTTTCCGGTCCGCAGAAGAATTTCTGGATACCAGCCTTTTCCAATGCTGGCACGCGGCGCATCGCATCGATCAACAGCGGTTCGAAATGTTCGAAGCTGCCTGCGATTTCATCGAAGCAGAAATCTTCGGAAATGCCGTCCATCCCCCAGGGCCGTGCATTGGGTTCGAATGCACCTACGAGCAGCTTGCCAGCATCATATTTGTAATAGCCGCAATAGTCGTAGTCGCGCAGCACTGGCAGCGTGGAGTCGATGCCTTCGACGCCTTCGAACAGCACGTAATAATGTTCGCATGCATGGAGTGGTGCGGCGACGCCAACGCTCGCGGCCAGATCGCGAGTCCACATGCCGCCGCAGATCACGACGTAATCGGCGTCGATTGAACCGTCGGCGGTGTCGACGCCAGTTACGCGGTCGCCGTTGTGTCGGATTTTGGTGACTTTGGTGTTCTCGAAAATCCGCGCCCCACCAGTACGCGCACCTTTAGCGAGAGCCTGGGTAATATCGACCGCATTGGCATAGCCGTCGCTCGGAATGTGGATGCCGCCCACTACGTCATCGACGTTGACGATATTTGCCAACGCTTTGATTTCATCGGGCGTCACGACATGAACCGGAAGGTCGAACACCTTCGCCATAGACGCGCTTCGCTTCAATTCCTCGAAGCGCTCGGCATTGGTCGCCATCGAAATCGATCCGCACTGCCGGTATCCAGTCGCCTGACCAGTCTCGGCCTCAAGCCCGCGATACAGCTCGCCGGTATATTTCGCGAGCTTGGTCATGTTGATGCTCGGACGCAACTGCCCGACGAGGCCAGCCGCATGCCATGTGGTGCCGCTGGTCAGCTGCTTGCGTTCGAGCAGTACAACATCGTCCCAACCGATTTTGGTCAGATGGTACGCAATCGAGCAACCAATTACACCACCGCCAATGATTACGACCTTAGCCTTTTTAGGAAGTTCAGCCACGGGTCAAACTTTCATTTTGGCGTTGTCAGGGTCATACGCAGGGTGTTCAAGAACAGTACCCAAGCGTCGCTCTCCTTGGAGCAAGATGTCGAATGTCGAACCCGGCGCGGCATTCTCTATCGGCACACAGGCGAAGAACAGACTCTTGCCAACGCGGTGACCATAACCGCCCGATGTAGTCAGCCCGATGCACTTATCGCCGATCAAACATGGCTCAGCCCCGCGCACATCGACGTTCGAGGCATCGACTGCGCCATAGACAATGCGAAACCGATCCGGCGCATCTAGCGTCGCCTGTTTGCCGACAAAATCCTCTTTCTTGAAATTGATGAAACGAGGCATATCGGCTTCGATCATTGTTAGCT
>JANPAM010000161.1:0-1500 GCA_031429915.1 Sphingomonadales bacterium
GCCTTGTTTTCGGCAATGACCTTATGGTCAGCGCGGTGGCGTGCCGCTCTGCGGAGATCTACGTCATCATTATTATTTGGTGCAACCTGCCCCATGTTATGCGACCTCATTTTGGTATCGAGACGCCATTTATGACATGAAATTACAAATAATTGGTAAAGCGGGGAGGTACGAAACTTTACCGGATAAGTTTCAGCAGAACTGCAATATTCCGTGCTTTTTCTTACCAGCCGAGATCTTTACTGGTGCCTCGGCAGGCGCAATCACCATATTTTCATCGGAAATCATGTCTCCTGCGACCCTTGCGCCGCCGCCTTGGATAATGCGGCGTGCTTCTTTTTTGGAGGCGACAAACCTAAGCAAAACGAGCGCATCAATCAATGAGATTGCGCCTTCGACAGTGGCTACTGGCAAATCCTCACCCGCCGAGCCGTCTTCGAAAGTCTTGCGCGCTGTTTCTGCCGAATTGACCGAAGCGTCCATGCCGCGACACATTTCGGTGGCTGCATTGGCCAAGGCGATTTTGGCTGCGTTAATTTCCGAGCCTTCGAGTGCCTCAAGGCGAGCGATTTCGTCCAATGGCAGATCGGTGAACAGACGGAGAAACCGCCCCACGTCGCGGTCGTCAATGTTTCGCCAGAATTGCCAGTAATCATAATCACGCAATTGCTCGCGATTGAGCCAAACTGCGCCCGAAACCGACTTTCCCATTTTTGAGCCGTCGGCTTTAGTGATTAGCGGGGTGGTCAGTCCGAAAACTTCGACCCCATCCATCCGCCGCGCCAGTTCCATTCCATTGATAATGTTGCCCCACTGATCCGACCCGCCCATTTGCAGGCGCACGCCCATAGTCTTACTCAGATGACGGAAATCATAACCTTGAAGAATCATATAGTTGAATTCGAGGAATGTCATCGGCTGCTCGCGTTCAAGACGAAGCTTCACCGAATCGAAGGCCAACATTCGGTTGATTGTGAAATGTGTGCCGACTTGCTGTAATAATTCGATGTAGCCAAGCTGGCCAAGCCAGTCGTGGTTATTGACTATTACCGCGTCGGTCGGCCCATCGCCAAAGCTTAAGAAGCGTTCAAACGCGGTGCGGATCGATGCAACATTCGCTTCGATTGCCGCATCGGTGAGCATTTTGCGGACTTCGTCTTTGCCGGTGGGATCGCCGATCCGCGTCGTCCCGCCGCCCATCACTACCACGGGTTTGTGCCCCGCCTGCTGCAAGCGCCGCAAAAGCATGATCGATACCAAGTTCCCCACATGAAGCGATGGCGCGGTTGCGTCGAAGCCGATATAGCCGGGGACAATCTCCGTTGATGCCAACGAGTCAAGCGCTGCGGCATCGGTTGCCTGGTGGATGTAGCCACGCTCATCGAGCAGGCGGAGGAGGTCGGATTGGTAAGCGGTCATAACGCGGTCGCGCCTAGCATGGAGTTCGGGGATTGGCCAATATTTCAGTACGGCAGATTATGCTGACCTGCCATCCGTCGA
>JANPAM010000162.1:0-6352 GCA_031429915.1 Sphingomonadales bacterium
TTGGAGTTGCGGCGGCTTGGGGTCTCGCCAAAAATCGTCAGCTGAAGAAGGAAAAGGAGATTAAGTCGGCAACTGCATTATGCCTAAGCGAGACCGGTTATACAGTGACAGGTTGGAAACGCGATAAAAACCAGAAACCGATCAAGATGCCTAAAAAGGATCGCGGCGCCGTTGTATCATCGGGTTCAGCCCAAAATTGAATCCTCCCCGGCAGCACCATACCTTATCCCTTAGTGGGAATCCGCTACCTACGGGAACGCCGTAAAGCAGCCAGCGGCGTGGTCTGTTGTAGGTGGTGCTTTAGGCTTATTGATTGCGCGCGACTTACAAATCTTTCTGTAACTAATCATCAGGCGCAATGGCGGTTTATGGGTCGGTAGCGGACAGGCAGCTCTGCGCAGAAAACCGGTAAAAGCTGCCATCTATTCAGCAAACCAAAGGCAATCCAGCCGAACACTGATGATGTCTAACGATCGGGAAAGCCTTCTCAGCCGCGCGGCGTAACCTTCCAAGCTTTTTCGCCAGCGAGTTCTTTGAACTGAGCGACCCGCGCGATGAGGTTTTTGAATTCGGCGTAAAAAAGAAGCGACTTCCACAAGTATTGGACGAACCAGCTGCGATGCCTCTTTTGCTGCGGGTCCGCCAGAATCCACGTGAAGACGATTTGTCCCGGCCCGGTCGCAAGCGTTGCAATAGTTAGGATAAACAGAATCGGGACGAACCAATCCAGACGGTCCAGTCCTCCCGCTTGCCCAGCCCAAAAGGCAACGATCGGAAAGATCTGCAACGACAACCACGGAAATATCTCGCGCCAAGCTAGTAGTTGGAACACCCCAAGTTTGTTCCGCAAAGACAGATGCGGCGACCGCAGCATCGGAACCAGACGTTTTATCGAAACCTGAAACCAGCCTTGCGCCCAGCGTAGCCGCTGGTTGGTGAGCCCTTCCATGGTTGTGGGAGCCAGCTCACGTGAGATCAGGTAGGGGTCGGAAACGATTTGACCACCGTTTTCGATCACTCGCAGGGAGCTATCGATATCTTCAGTCAGCATCGATCCGCGAAAACGTGTTTTGCGCAACAGTTCGCTTCGCCAATAACCGTTGCTGCCGCCGAAAATGCCAAAGCCGTGAAGGCGCGCGCGTCCCGGATGCGAGACAGCGTAAATCTGTTCGAATTCAATGGCAACAAGCTTGGCTACCCAGGATACGTCGCCATTGCGGATGAAACAATGGCCCTGAACGATGTCAGCTCCATCTGAGAGCCAATCCCACGCGCGGCGAAAACTGCCCGGATCGGGCTGATGATCGGCATCGAATATCCCGGTGAACTCGCCTTTGACCAAGGAGAGTGCCGCATTGACGTTTTGTGCCTTGGAGGTGCTTTCATCGACGCGCAGCGGCACGAAATGTGGGTGGCGGCGCGCAATGTCCTGTAGCACGCTCTCAAACGCCATATCTTGGGGCGTATTGTAGGCGAGGATGATCTGCAGGTCGGCCGGATAGATTTGTGCTTCGACCAGAAATGCATCGATTGTGGATTCAAGCGTCGACGCTTCGTTCGGCAAATACGCCGCTATGATGGCGCTCGCGGGCGGGTAATTGGTCGCCGGTTCGGGATCAATCCGCCTGAGCGCTAGCAGCCCTTCAACCCATATCAGCAACGCGGTGAGGGCTATCGAAACGACGATGAACCAGTAGACGAACCCGACAACGGCTTCGCCGCGTGCGCCCAGCGAGATGTAGATGAGGTAAGGAACCAAAACCCCAATTGCGACCGAGAGCGCCATCTGGCCTGGTAAGCGAAAAAATTGCCACAGCGCAGATAGCGCCTTGCCCAAAGAAGATGTTTCGGAAGCGCGATCGCGCATTGCAGAGGTGAATGCAGCGGGCCTGAGATCGAGGTGAGCAGCGGATTCGTTGCCCGCCAGTCGTGCCGCCTCGAAAACTTCCGCGCCATCGCGACCATCTGCGAATTCGGCATAACCGATCGAGGGTGAAATCCGCAAAGCTTCGGTGCCCAGCGAAAAGCGGTCCGCCGCAATTTTCTGGGCCAGCCGCTCTAGTTCGGTCGTGGCCTCGCTGCCGCGCAGACCTGGTATCATGATTAGAAAATCGCCGTTCGCTGCGTGTCCGAGACTGGCCAGTGAATCGGCTGTTCGTTCCAGCAGCCCGCCCAGTTGCGAGGCGAGCGCGCGATCCGTGCGCGGCCCGAAATATGTCCTAAGCCGAGCAAGGTCGGGGATTACAAGTCTTGCGACGACGCCGGGATAGGTGCCACGCTTGGCGCGGGCATGTTCGCGTTCCAGTTCACTGAGGAACGCCGCTTCTCCTAGCAAGCCGCTGCTCGTGTCGCGCCGCAAGTCGGCGGCCGGGACTGGGGGGCGCAACAGCTTGCTCTGCACGCGAGCGATTAGCTCAGCTGGCTTGAAGGGTTTTACTAGGTAATCATCTGCGCCCAGCGCAAGCCCGGCCACAATATCATCGAGTTTGGCCCTGGTTGTAAGGAAGATAAGCGGAATAGCCTCCAATCGCGGGCGCTTGCGCAATTCTTCGAGGAACCGGAATCCATCCATTCCCGGCATCATCACGTCAGAAACTATTATATCCGGCAACATCTCATCGAGCATTTCGAGCGCAGCCTGACCGTTTTCAACATGTGTGACCTCGTAGCCAGCATCTTCGAGCTGAGCAGAAATGAACTCGGCGAGATCAGGCTCATCTTCAAGCAGAAGGATGCTGGGTTTTTGCGTGCCGCCAGCCGAGTTCACCAACGGGTCCTGAGTGTCAGGCCGGTCGTTGTTCGCGAGAACCCTCCGAGCGCTTCAGTTCGCGACGAGAACGAGTTGATATAACCTTCGACCTGCCATGACCGACTGGCATCGTAGGTCAGGCGCGCCTCCGCGGAATAGATTGTGCGGCCATCCCCGCCGCGCTGATCTTCCCGACCGATCGCCCCCCGCAAATCATACCAAAATGCGCCCAACCTTCCCCATGCCTGCGTCGTGAACTCCAGGGCTCTCAGCCGGTCTGGATCGAAATAGCCGTTGTCACGCTGTTCGTCGAAAGTGAAATGCGTATAGCGCGCACCCAAAAACAAGTTTGGCCGGCGTCCAACGCGTCGGCGCAGTTCTACCTGTCCCCAGTCGCGATCATTGCCGTCGGAAAAGTCCGAGTGCGCGACGCGGGCGCTTAGCTTCCAGGCAGCATCGGAGCCAATGTCGGCCGACCAGCTAAATGTGTCCGCATAAATACCCAGCTGGTTGGAGCGCGCATTGTCGAGCGTTGAGCGGTTGAAACCAGTGTCGAACCGCAGGCGGTCACTAGGCGCAAAAGTTCCCCATACATTCCACGTCATACGCTCGCGATCGGTCTGAAGGCTGTTAGTAAAGGTAATCCCCAATTGCCCGTTCAGTTCTACAGAATCGGAAACGCGTGCCCGCGCGGCGACTGCCGGGCGATGAACATCGACCGTCAAAGCAGGATCGGCCGGATCGAAGTAAAATCCATCGTATCCAACGCTTAACATGACAGCTTCGCTAGGCCATATGCTTTGCCAACCCGATACCTGCCAAAAGTCGCTGGCGTCCGACTGATCGGAATGGCGCACGCTTATTTCGCTCAAAGGTTTCGTGGCGCGCTCGCTTTCGCGCAAGAGGCTCAGCGCTGCGGGATCGTTTGGCTGCATTGCCATCACCTGCGCTAGGCTATCGCGCGCTGCATTCGGCCTGCCCGACCACAGCTGCGTCCGCCCAAGAAAACGAAGGTCATCGGCGTCGATGTTCTGGGGCAACCGGGCCAGCGTAGCCAGTGCATCGCGCTGATAGCCCGCGAGGCTTTGTGCCTCGGCGAGTGCCCGGAGCGCTTCTGTGTCACTCGGGTGGCGAGCCAAGGCCTGTTTAAAGTCCCGGATTGCGGCGGAGTATTTGTGCGACCAGAGCAAGACCTTGCCCCTCATCACCCGCGCATCGCGGTCTTCCCTATCGATTTCAAGCAGGTCGCTGTAGGCGGCGACAGCATCGCGATGCTGTCCGCTCCATGCCAGCGCCAGCGCGAGGCCGCGCATCGCCAAGCTGCGTTCGCTTGCGGCAAGGTCACCCCTTTCAAGCACTTCACGGTAAAGCGGTACTGCCCCTCGGCTGCGGTCCGAGAATGTCAGCTGATCGGCATATTCGCGCAGCAGCGCGCCGCGCAGGGAGGGGTCTTCGCGAATGGCTTGCGCGTACAAGTCGCCAGCATCGCGATTGCGATCCTGGCTTGCAGCGGTTCGCGCTGCGTCAATTGTCTCGGTCTGCTGCGCCTGCACAGGTGCCGAAAGGCATAGGCCGATTGTGGCTACCGCCGAAGTTAGATGAAATCCGCGCATTCAATGCGGCTCCTTTGCAAGAGCGTCCAGCGCGTCGGCAAGCGCCGTTGCCTTTTGCCCAATATCGTCGGTGATGTGGTCGTGTGCGATAGTTGCTTCTTCCAGCAGTCGAGCGTGTGCACCTAGCGTGTCGAAACCAAATGTCCCAGCCATGCCATGCAGATCGTGCGCAAGCGAACGCAGGCCTCCGACATTACCTGAAGAAAGATCAACACGAAGCGTCTGCGCGCGTGCCGCCGCCTTGCTGCGAAAAGACATACGGACCTTTTCCAGTCTTTCTTCCAGAGCGATCATAGCAGGAACCCGCGAACGTCGGCGGCCAAGGTCATAGGGTCGAATGGCTTGGTCAACACGCCAGCCGCCCCGAGAGCGCTCAATTTTGCGGTTTCGCCGGCCTGCACACGCGCAGTGATGAACACGACCGGGATTGCGTGGGTGCAGGGATTGGCGCGCAACATGCCAAGCGTCGTCGGCCCATCGATTCCAGGCATCATCACATCAAGCAATACGATCTCAGGCAACCACTCCTGCGCGATGGTGAGCGCTTCGCTGCCAGACGCGCAGACCCGCACTTCGAACTCGGGATCAAGTTCAAGCGCCAGTTCTGCAATTTCGCGGATATCTGGTTCATCGTCTACATAGAGCACGCGCTTCATGGTTTGGCTCCTTCAGATTCGATCCCGTTTTTGGCGAGCAAGCGATACAGAGTATCGACCACGCCGGACAGGCTCGCCCGAGATTTTGTCAATATCGCGTCTGCTCTACTCGCGAGATCCTGGTCACTGTCCTGCGCCGAGAACACGAGGACAAGGGTGTCGCCAAGTTCGGTGAGCAACTCTTTCCCGTTACCATCGGGAAGAGCGACATCAAGAATGACAATATCGTAGTTACTGTCCCGCAATTTCGTGCGTGCTTCAGCCAGCGTCTGGGCCGAATCAAGGTGGAACCGTCCCTCAAGAGCATCGGCGATAATGGCCAGAACGTCCGGATCATCCTCGACATGCAGCACTCGGGGAAACGATCCTGAATTGGCCTCAGTGCGCTTGCCGCCGCGACGCTCAGCGGGGAGGTCGACGTGGAAAGTCGTACCTGCGCCAACTTCGGTATCAAAACTGATTTCACCGCCCATCCGGTAGACAATTTCGCGTACAATGCTGAGGCCCAGGCCTGTCCCGCCCTTCTGTCGATCATCGCTAGCCTCTGCTTGCGCGAATTTGCCGAAGATGCGGCTGCGAAATGCCTCAGGGATACCGCTGCCCCGGTCCGCGACCGAGATGCGCCAGCGGCGATCGAGCGAAAGGATTCTTACGACGACTTCTCCGCCCGTTTCGGAGAACTTGGCTGCGTTGGAAATCAGATTTGTCATGACCTGCATAAGCAGATCGGGGTCGGCAAAAACTGTCGCGTTGGCGGGAACTGGGTCTACCACAAGCGAGACTGAATATTGCTGGGCATAGCCCAGGTTCGCTTCTATCGCCTGATCGACAAACGTCGCCAAGCCCAAGGGCTGCAATGCGAATTCCATGCGCCCTGCTTCCAGTTTCTCTATGTCCAATATGTCATTAATCAAGCGCACCAGCCGCTGACTGTTGTCTCGCGCGATTTCGATCAGACGTGCCGCTTTTTCTGAAACTTCGCCCGCCGCTCCGCCCCGAATCAAGCCAAGCGATCCGGCAATCGAAGTCAATGGGGTGCGCAATTCATGGCTGACTGTGGAAACAAATTCGCTTTTCATTTGCTCCACCCGCCGTCGCTCAGTCGTATCGCGGACGATCGCGACAAAGGCCTGTCCGTCGGCAAGCTTGACCGAACTGATCGCGACATCGCAGGGGAAAAGTGTGCCGTCTTTGCGCCGCGCTATCAGTTCAATGACATCGCCGCCGCTCTCGAGACTTCTCTGGGCTAGCCTGCGTAGGAAAGTCTCTTTATTACCTTGATCGGGTGCCACTTCGAAAAGCGATCCGATGTCACGCCGGATTAGATCATTGCG
>JANPAM010000163.1:0-2718 GCA_031429915.1 Sphingomonadales bacterium
GCGTTTGTAAAGGATTTCGACGGTTTATGCGTTTCATAAAAGCCACAAAGGAAAGAAGGAAAAAAAAGCTTCATTTGCTGCCCCGGACTTTTTATCTTTTTTCCTTTGCGGCTCTTTTGAAACGCAAATTCTAAGCGTCAAGTTCACCCAAACCACAGCAACGCAACAATGCGCTTCGCGCGGTCTGGACTTTAGCAACCAGCGCTGAATCACCAAGCTGATCGGGTGAAATACTCTCGGGCCAATGCGCCGCAATTGTCTTCGCAATCCGGTCAAGCTTTGCCTCATCCGCCATAAATCGTGGATCAACCGTCGCCGCATCAGCAACCACGCGCAGCCGCAAGCAGGCGGGGCCGCCTCCGTTGGCCATCGACTGCCGGACATCGACCGGAACAAGTTCCCGGATCGGGCCGTTCCCAGCGACCATTTCGCTGAGCCAGCCCCAGACGTTGCTATTCGCTTGTGCCTCGCTCGGCAGGATGAGCGCCATGTTACCACCGGGCAGCGTTACCAGTTGAGCGTTGAAAAGGTAGCTCTGGATAGCATCTGCAAGGCTGACCCGGTTCGCAGGCACCACGACTATCTCCGCCTCGGGCATCAGCTTATTGATGTCGGCATATGTTGCCTCGGGATGTTCGAACGCCTGTTCATGCGTAAACAGCACTCGCTCATTGGCCACCGCAACCACATCATTGTGAAACGCTCCGGCAGCAATTGCGACCTCGGATTGCTGCACGAACAACGTTTTTGCCGGTTCAAGCCTGTGCGCGCGCGCGATAGCTTTTGACGCCTCAACATGCTGGCGCGCGGGGAAGGGGCCGCCTGCTTTTCCGTAAACGAATATCTCGATGCCAGCCTGATCATGCGACGGACAAAGCCGCATGAAGTTTGCTGCACCTTCATCACCATAAGGTGGTGGAACTGCGGCATAAACTGCAAAATGTTGTTCGTCGGCAAACGCGAGTTTTAGCTGAGCCAACGTGCCGGGCCATTCATGGCTTCGGTGCGCCATAGTCAGCAAATTGGCCGCCGAAAGATGGCACTTGCCGTCCGCCGTATCCGGCGCGGGCGAAACCGTCGCAGCGTTCGCTGCCCACATCGCCGACGCCGAAAAGGCGGCTGCTCGGATATGCGGCTCGGCACTTGCCATATCTGTCGCAAGACCCGCCAACCATGCGTTGTTCGGCCGATCCAGCGGCATGAAAAACCCTTGAGCCAGACCAAGCCGCAGATTGGCTCGCATTTTCTCAACACCTTGCAATGCCGCCGCGCGCGGTTGTGATGCCGCGCCAGCGTTGCTCGAGGACGCGATATTGCCGAGGCTTAGACCAGCATAATTGTGGCTCGGGCCGATGATGCCGTCAAAGTTGATTTCTACCAAAGCCACGGCTCACCACCGCGCCACATGGGTGATGGAATCGCCTGCCGCTACGCCGAGCGTTCTCGCGCAAGCGGCATCAATTGCGATACCGTCATCGCGTATTTCAACCCATCCGTACGTCGTTTTGAAGTTCTGCATGCGTCCCGAAGACAACAGCATTTTCTCGCCACCAATATGGTCGCCTAACAAGTCGCTGACTTCGACAACCGTCGAGTCCTTGGCTTCCCGAATGCTTCTAATTTGATCGGTGCGTACAGTCATTGTCGGCCCGCCGTCGAAGATATCGACGTAGTTCTCCCACACAAAGCCCTCTTGCTCGAGCATCCGCATTGCAGCTCGGCCCGACGGATGGGGCAAGCCGATCACGTGGCGCGCAGCTTCGCTCAGCATTGCGATATAGACCGGGTGTTTGGGCATCAAGTCGGCGATGAACTGATTGCCGAATTTTGCGTTGAATTCGTCGGCTTCCCGAAAACTCATGCCGAAGAAGCGACCTGCAACACCGTCCCAGAACGGCGAGCCGCCGGCTTCGTCGATCACCCCGCGCAGTTCGGCAAGCGTCCTGTCAGCGAACCGCGCTCGGTGGTTGCGGATGAATATGTAACGGCTTCGAGCGATCAACAGCCCTAGGCCGCCAGCGCGTTCGCCGGGGTGGAGGAACAGGCCGCCGACTTCGCTGGTGCCTTCCAGATCGGTTGAAAGGTTCAGGATGTCAGCGCGGAATGTGCGGTCCAGTTCGATGCTGTGCTGAGTCAGCGCGCCGATACGATAGCTGTAAAAAGGAGACTTCTGACCGACATGCCCGAAGATCTGGCACGTGCCGCGCACTTCGTTGGTCTCGGTATTTTGTAGCACGAACACGTACAGATCGTCATTGATCGTATCATCGTTGCGCTCGAACCCGGCGGCGGATTTTTCGAGTTTTGCGACGAGCGCCTTGCGGTCCGGCGGTAGGTTGGTGAAGCCGCCGCCGGTGCGTTTGGCCATCTCGTAGATCGGCTGCACATCGTCCATGTTGGCGGGGCGGATGATGAAACTCATAAACTTCCTTTGGCGGCGATGCGCATGATGGTGAGGGCTGACAGCCGAGCGCGCTCGACAAGGCTTTCGGTGATAAGGAATTCGTCAGCGCTGTGGATGCTGCCGCCGCGAACGCCCATCGTGTCAACAACTGGCACGCCGCAGGCAGCGATATTGTTGCCGTCGCACACACCGCCAGTCGATTTCCACGCGATGCTGAGGCCGAGGTCGGCGCCGCATTGCTTGACCAAGCCGAACAGCTTAGCCGCGCCTTCGTCGATTGGTTTGGGCGGACGACCGAAGCTACCATGCAGGTG
>JANPAM010000164.1:0-2985 GCA_031429915.1 Sphingomonadales bacterium
CAAACGGCCTGCTCGGCAAACCGCGCTGCGACCGAGGCCAGTTGTTGCTGCCACTGTTAAGCCAGTCGGCGATGGAGCAAGTCGATATACGGATAGGGGACGACGGCACGTATACCGCAACGATCTTCCTTGAAGGCGACCGGGCCGAACAGGCTGCAGCACTTGCTCTTGGCGGATTTCGCACCGTTTCCGGCGGCTATCGAATGGTTCGGAAGGGCCGGTTCTGAGCTCGATCTACGACAGCATAAGCGATTTGCTATTCGGCCTCCCACTCTGGTTCCTGCTGGTCTCGTTGGCTATATTGGGAGCTATTTGGGGAAGCTTTGTTGCTGCGCTTTGTAGCCGTTGGCCCAAGGGTGAAAGCATTGCAATGGGCCGTTCTCATTGCGACCAATGTGGAAAGGTCATCGCGGGATATGATTTGGTGCCGTTGGTTTCGTATCTCGCCTTAAAAGGTAGGTGTCGAAATTGTGGGCAAGAGTTCGGCATAGAAACAATCGCAATCGAACTGGTCGCAGCGTCAATCGGGGCTGCTTCCGTTCTGATATTTCCCGAGGGCCAGGCGCTGGCAGCGGCTATTTTTGGCTGGCTTCTGCTACCGCTCATCATTCTTGATTATTCGCATCTCTGGCTGCCGAACCGTCTGGTTCTGTTACTGGCAGTAACGGGATTGTTTGTAGGACCAATGCTTCTGCCGGAAGTCATGCTTGTCGATAGAGTCATAGCGGCATCGGCCGGGTTTTTGTGCCTAGAGGCCATTCGGCTGGCCTATAAAAAGTTTCGCGGGCACGAAGGTCTGGGAGCGGGTGATCCGAAGCTTTTTGGCGCTTTGGGCGTATGGCTGGGTTGGGAAGCGTTGCCGATAACGCTATTGCTCGCCAGTGTAGTCGGACTATCGGTTGCTTTACTTACGCGACAATTGTCCGATCAAATAAAATCTGCGTTTCCGTTCGGCAGTTACCTAGCTGTCGCGGCATTTGCAGTAAGTCGGATACAATTGAGTATAATGTCGACATAACGAGTGCGACAAATTTAGCCCCTTCGAAAAGTATATCTAGACAATTTTCAGTATCTCAAACGCTGATGAAGAATGGATTGATTTCCGCCGTCAGTAAAGTTTGGTGATGAGGAAGACGATGGGCCAGCAGTTTTCTGATCTTTAATCAATTGGTCGCTGGTTCGAACCCGGCAGCGCTCACCATTATCGCCATATTTCATCGTGATAGCTGAGAGTATTTCGAGAGGGCTGCTGCTCGGACACCATTTGGGACACCAAATACTGATCCCTAAATGACAATTGATTTTTGCGGCTGAGCCAGGCGAACTCGCCTGAATTTATTGTCGTCCCATCAAATGGTCATTTTAGGCCCGGCCTAAAGCTCTATGTGTCAGATGTGCCACCACGGCCCTTATAATCCGCATCTCTTGAATGCTCTAAATAATGAAATAAGCTCGTTGACCATGTCGGCAGCTAAAATGCCCCAGGTACCTCACGCTGCGCGATGCTTGGTTCTCGAGATAATGGTAACAAGCGGCGCTCGTTGCCTGTTCCGGTGCTCTGGGCGCTCTGGCCGACCAAAACAGGTGTGCAACTTCGTCCGGCGACAAAGTCGAGCGCTGTGCGCAGCGATGCCTCCTGCGGATCGCCAAGTGGTCGGGTAATATCGTCGGCAGCCGCGCAGGTGGTTTTAAAATTGCCTGCAAGCCCAGAAAAATAATCGCCCTGGCCAGCTGCGTTATCCTTGGCAAAGGCAACCACTCGAATGCGGTCGTCGCACGCCGCTTGATCGACGGCGATCTGGCCAACAGGCTTGCCGAAACTGTTCGCCCCTATCAGCGCTGTATTGGCACCGAGAAAGGGCACGAACGCGTTCATGACCAATTCGCTAGCCGAGGCGGTGGCACCGGTCGAAATGAAGGCAATCTTCACTGGTGAAACCGATTGAGGCTGAACCGTGAAGTTTTTGGTTTCATTTCTCGACGACTTCGACGGGCGGAAACGGGTGACCGAAAAGACATCGCTGGCAAAGCGATTACCGCCCATCAAATCGCCCATAAGCTCAGCGGTCGACACCAGCCCACCCCCATTATATCGGAAATCGATGACGAAATTGGTGATGCCCTGCGCTCGGAAATCTGCAAAGGCGGAACGCAACTGATTGTCGGCGGTGGAAATGAAGGTTCGCATGTTAATGTAACCTACGCGCTGCCCGCCATTGTCGATGATCTTCGTACCATAACGTGACGAAAGCGGGTCGATATTGAAATCGGTCTTGGTCACCGTCACATCGCGTGTTCCTGCAGAATTAGTGACACGCAGTACACGCGATGTCCCGGCGGTACTCGGACCAAGGGCATCGGTAACGCCTGCAGCGCCTCGCGACGCCAATATTTCGGCCACAGTGACCAGGTTAGAAGTGGTAGTACCGATGGACAATATTTCAGTGCCGCGATCGATGCCGACAGAAAGCGCCGGTGCACCTTCAAACGCCTCAATAACGAACAACCGGTTGCCTTGGTAAGCAAACCGTACGCCGAACCCTGCTGTGGATCCCGATGAAAAGAAGGCGTTTTCCTCGGCAATTGAGGTAACATAAGTGAAGAATCGGTCGCGCCCCTGCCCTCGTGCGGTCGCCACCAGCGCGTCGATATAGGCTTGCACTGACGTGAACGGCGTCGGGTCGAGTGAGGCTGGTAATGTCTCGGGAAACAAATACCATTCGTTGAGCACTGAGGACGCGAAATCTTGGCGGTTGCGCAGACTACAAGCTGTTTTAGTAGGCGGCGGCGGTGTCGGGGTTGTGCTGGTCGGTGGGACAGTTATTGTGCCACCGCCGCTCGAACCTCCACCCCCACCGCCCCCACAAGCGGTTGCGCCGACTGCCAAAACAACGATGAATTTTTTGAGCGACTGCCTTTTCATATCGATTATTCTTCCGCTATCTATAACCTGCCGCACATGATGGAGCGCTCAGAGGAATTTAC
>JANPAM010000165.1:0-4434 GCA_031429915.1 Sphingomonadales bacterium
GACGCTTTGCCAGCGACGATGGGCGGATATTACCGGGCCTGTATTGTGTTGGCTGGGCGCGGCGGGGGCCATCCGGAACCATCGGTACGAACAGGCCTGACGGCTATGCAATTGTCGATTTGATCGCGGATGACATCGGCACAGGTCATGGAAAGTCTGGGCGAGCTGGATTGGACGAATTGATAGAAAAGCGAGGGGTCCGAGTCGTGAAATACAGCGACTGGAAGAAGATCGAGGAAGCCGAAATTGCGCGCGCAAGAAATGGCGCGCCGCGCGAGAAATTCGTCTTTGTGGAAGACATGATCGCGGCTGGCAGCTAGCTCCAGCGTGCTTTCGTCAAAGCGATGCCCGCTAAGTTCTGATAACGGCTTATCCGCCTGATTTTGATCCGTTCGAACCGAGATCGAAGCGCAACAAAAGTTTCGTAATGCCCGCGCAACGCTGCGCTGCGACATTTAGCCACCCCGCTCGCCTGACCGACCACTACGGCTGAATCGCCGAGCAGCACCACATCCTGCGCGCCGATTGATATCGCCACTTCAGCTGCATGAATGAGCGCGAGCCATTCAGCATCGTTGCTCGTTCCATGTCCGCAATGATGTTTGAGATAGCTGATACCTCGCGCAACTACAGCAGTTTCCATCTGACCTGGATTAGGCCTGCACCCACCATCGAAGTATATTTTCAACGAGCGGTTATGCACGATGTCACCTGTCGCGGATTTGGCGTAACTCTTCATATGACCGTAAGGCAAAATGTCCTAGGCAACCCCGATGTCTCGAAAGACCGTGCTGGCCGACTAAATCCATATTCCAATCGCATGGATAACTATTCCTGCCAGTCCACCGACAAGCGTGCCGTTAATCCGAATGAACTGAAGGTCGCTGCCAACGGCATTTTCCACACGGTCAGTAATTGTCGATGCATCCCATTTGGCGATGGTGTCGGACACCAGCGCAACGATGTTGTCGCCGTAATTCTCTGTCGTACCGACAATCGCACGTCGCGCAAAACGGTTGATTTGGCCTTTTAACTTAGCATCATCCTGCAGGCTTGCACCCAACTGAATCAACGCCTCTCCAAATTTGCCTGCCATTGCCGCATCGGGATTGCGTGCTGCCTTGAGCAAACCCTTACGACCTTGCTGCCAAATGCTATCGATCCATTTGCCGATTGCCGGGTTGGCAAGCAGTTCGCCTTTCCAATGGGCGACCTTGGCTTGTAATTCTTTATCGTGACGCAAACCGTCGGCAAGCGCTGCTAATCCTTCCTCGCCTTTGGCGCGCAGTGGATGGTCGGCGTCTTCCGCCATTTCAGCGAGCAATTTGTGCAACCCGGTCAGGATGGCATTTGCCAACCGGTCATCAAGCCCGGTCCAGCGCATGATACTGCCCGCGCGTTCCTCCACCATCTGACGGATGATATCTTCATTAGCTTCTAGTGTTTTTGCCGCCCACTTGATAACGCCGTCGAGCACCAGCATATGCCGTCGCTCTTTGATCATGGCTTGCAACATTTGCCCGAGCAGCGGGGCGATGTCGAGTTTCACCAGCTGGCTTCGCAGCGCATCCTTCGCAACGTTGCCCAATCGTTCATCGTCGAGCGCTGCGACCACGTCACCCATCAATCGCGACGCGCCCATTCGCATCCGGCCCTCGCCGCCAGCAGGGCTGGCGAGAAAGCGCCCCATCGCGCCCGCCACATCCATTCGCTGCACTCGCCGCGCGACTACTTTGCTTGTCAGGAAGTTGCCGCGCAGAAAATTGGCCAAGGTTCGGCCAATTCGTTCCTTGTTGCGCGGAATTATCGCAGTGTGCGGAATAGGAATGCCAAGCGGATGGCGGAATAACGCGGTGACGGCAAACCAGTCGGCTAGCCCGCCGACCATGCCAGCCTCGGCAAATGCCCGTAAAAAGCCCCAATGTCCTTTGAGTGTGGTTTCCAGATGATTGCCGATAATGAACAGGACAACCATGAAAACCAGCAAACCGGTCGCAATGATCCGCATTTGCCGCAGTTCGGCGTCACGCTCCGCATAACGCGCCTTTTCCGACTGCCCAAGTTTATCGACCGATTTCACAGACGTTGCATTAGCCGAGGGGTGGCCGACTTGCCAAGTCGGTGTGAAGGGTAATTATTCGGCAGGTTGCAAACCACCTGTGCTCGACGCGGGAGGGCGTTTTTTCTTGGCATCCTTGGCCGCCGCTTCGTGAGCGTCGATGGCGTCGTCATCGTCGGTGCGGTACGTCAACAAATTGCGGCGCATCCACGGGCCAACGCGTTTTTCTAGTCCATCGGCTAGGCTAAATCCGGCAGGCACAATCAGAAGCGTGAGCAAAGTCGATACGATCAATCCGCCGATGACGACTGTTCCCATCGGCGCGCGCCAAGCGCCGTCACCGCCGAGCGAAATAGCGGTTGGAACCATGCCAGCTGTCATTGCAACAGTGGTCATCACAATTGGCTGCGCTCGCTTATGCCCGGCTTCCATAATTGCTTGGAATTTGGGAACACCGCGTTGCATCTCTTCAATAGCGAAGTCGATCAACAGAATCGAGTTCTTGGCGACAATGCCGAACAGCATCAGCACGCCGATGAAGACCGGCATCGAAATTGGCTGTTGAGCAATTCCAAGCGCCATAAGCCCGCCGAGCGGTGCAAGCAGCAACGATCCCATGTTGACCAATGGCGACATAAACCGGCGATAGAGCAAGACCAGAACAGCAAAGACCAGCAAAGTTCCCGATATCAACGCGGTCAGGAAGTCGCGTTGCATTTCGGCTTCCCATTCTTGACTGCCAAATGGTGCTCGTGACACGCCGGTCGGCAGGTTTTTCATGACCGGCAGATTGTCGATCATTTTGTTAGCATCGGACGAAACCACGCCCGGAGCAAAGTCGGCACCGATGAAAATGCGGAAGTTTTGGTTGCGGCGATCGATTGATGTTGGACCTGCACCAAAACTGATATCGGCCACGCGGGATAATGGAACCGAGCCGCCACTGGCGGTTTGCACTGGCAAATTGCGGATTATGTCGAAGTTTTGCCGGGATTCTTTCGCCAGCATGACGCGGATCGGAATTTGCCGATCAGAAAGCGAGAATTTCGCGCTATTTTGGTCGATATCGCCAAGCGTTGCAATTCGAATTGTTTGGCTAAGCGCCACTGTGGTGACGCCAAGTTGCGCCGCGAGATCGGTACGTGGCGTGATCAACAATTCGGGTCGCTGCAAGTCGGCAGAGATACGCGGCGCGCGTAGTTCCGGCACCCCTTTCATCTGTTCGACCAGCGTTGCCGCAGTGTTATCTAGCGCTTTCGGGTCGGAACCCGACAACATTACAGATACATCACGACCCGAGCCACCACCACCCGGGCCATTGGCCTGAAAAGTGACGCGCGCATCGGCAATCTGGGTCAACTGCGGAGTGAGGGCTTCTTCAAACTCTTGGCTGGTGCGTTCGCGGTCTTCATTCAGTGTAATGAAGATGTTAGCGCTGCCTTCGCGCACGCTTTGCAGCGCTGTCTTCACTTCGGGCTGTTTCTCGATGATAGCGGCAGCCTCGCTGACCACCTGTCTCGTCCGGTCGAGCGTGGTGCCAGGAACCATTTCGACACGTACCCGACTAAAATCCATGTTGCCGTCCGGAAAAAACTGTTTTGGCAGAACAACCATCAGCGCGACAGTTGCGACCAACGCCAACACGCCAATGCCCATCATCCACCGCCTATGGCCAAGCGACCAGCGAAGGATTTTCATATATTTATCCATCCACGCGCTTTCGCCATGTTCGGCAATCCCGTGTGATTTCAGGAAATATGCGGCGATCATCGGCGTAATCATTCGCGCAACAGCTAGACTCATTAGCACCGATGCAACGACGGTCAGCCCAAAATTCTTGAAAAACTGCCCTGCCACACCGGGCATAAGGCCAACGGGCAAAAACACCGCGACAATGGAGAAAGTGGTGGCGACCACAGCTAGTCCGATTTCGTCGGCAGCATCGATCGAAGCCTGATAAGCGGATTTGCCCATTCGCATATGCCGGACGATATTCTCGATCTCCACAATTGCATCGTCGACCAGCACACCCGCTACCAGACCGAGTGCAAGCAACGACATTGTGTTGAGGGTGAAGCCCAGCAGATCGAGGAACCAGAATGTCGGTATCGCAGACAGCGGAATGGCGATGGCCGAAATGACCGTCGCTCGCCAATCACGAAGGAACAGGAACACGACCACGATTGCGAGCAACGCCCCTTCGATCATTGCTGCCATTGAGCTTTTGTACTGGCCTTTGGTGTAATCGACACTGTTGAAGAGCGTGGTAAATTTGACTCCGGGATTTTCCTTTTCGATCTCGCCAATTTTGGCCATCGCTTCATCGAAAACGGTAACGTCGGACGCTCCTTTGGCGCGAGACATGCCAAAGGTTA
>JANPAM010000166.1:0-4543 GCA_031429915.1 Sphingomonadales bacterium
TGCGAGCGTTGGAGGATCGGCTCGGGGTTGCATTGATCGAGCGGAAAGCCTCCGGCGCGGAGATGACACCGATCGGTCGCGAAATTGCGGCCCGAGCTCGACGTCTGATAATTGAAGTGCAGGACATTCGCGAACTCGCGCGGCGAGCAGGCGAGCATCTTGTGGGAACACTGCGTTTTGGCGTGACGCCCACACTAGGGCCATATCTAATGCCGCCGATCATTGCCGCACTTCACAGCGAACAGCCTGACCTCAAACTCCATATCCGAGAGGGCATCCCCGGGGAGCAGGCACTCGAGCTATCGCGCGGAGCGCTCGACATGCTGCTCGGTCCATTGCCGATCGGGGGTAGCGACCTTGTCGTAGAACCCTTGTTCCGCGAACGATTGTTTCTCGTTGCACCTCCTGACCATCCGCTAGCCATGAACCCGGATCTACGCCTTGCGGACCTAAAAGGCGCGCAGGTTCTTAGCATTTCTAGAACCCATCACCTACACCATCAGGTAGCTGCGATCTGCGTCGAACTGGGCATGGATTTGCTGCGAGACTATGAAGGCACCAGCCTCGATAGCATTCATCAGATGGCAAGTTCGGGGCTGGGGCTTGCAATTCTCCCAGAGTTTTACATCCGATCGGATGTGGGTGGTCGTGCAGGCATTAACGAACTAGAGCCCATGGGATGGGATTATACGCGAAGTATCGCCGCGGCATGGCGATCCGGTGCTGCTTACAGCGACACCTATAAAGTGATTGCTGAACGAATTAGAGTAGAAGCGCTCGAGATGTTGGCGAATTAACATTCCTTAACATTCTCGCTACTGCGATAGCCTAAGACTATTGCACCGCGCCAGCAATCGGAATGGCGCCGAAACGGATGTAAAGCTAGACGAGTTGTCGCGGACCGGGCCCCTCTGGCGGCTGATCTCCCTGACAGCAGCGATGTCGGACCGCATCGGGCCGACCCAGTGCGGTGCAAGCATACCTCCCCTTAGGTAGCGCGGCATTGCGGTAGGCCCGATTGATCAAACAACATCGATTGGAGATACGCAATGAAGACGCTGATTTACCGAATGCTCTTGGTTCATGGCAGATTGGACGCCGAAGTACGTCGTGAGCACAAGCGTCAATTCCCTAACAGCTTGAGACTTTTGCGACTGAAAAAGCTCAAACTGGCAATCAAGGACCGCATGCATCGCCTTGCGTTAACCCACCCAATTGGAGCGTTGTAGGCCATGCGAAGTTCAGAATCTGTCGCCGCCATGCCGTGCCCGATTTGCAAGACGGGCCTGACAATGTCAGACCGTCAAGGCGTCGAAATCGATTTTTGCTCAACATGTCGTGGTGTATGGCTCGACCGGGGAGAGCTCGACAAGATCATCGAACGTAGCGTCGACGCTAATGCACCAACCCGGCCTGAGGCTGAACCACAAGGCTATGGCCACAGGCAAGGCGGATATACCAATGATGATCGGTATCGCCACGGCAAGCGTAAGAAGTCGTTTCTGTCAGAGCTATTCGATTGAGCCCGTCGCCGCCGATTTTTAAATCGGCGGCGGGGTTTGCGCGAGTGGAAAGTCAGACCTTTAGGATCACACGATAGATCGTGATCCTGCAATTATAATAAATCTTTCGACAATCAGCGCTTAGATCGGAACGGTCGCATGGAATTTTTAATTATGGACTGGTTGGGAACGCCGGTCTGGTTCTGGCTATCTTTTCTCGGATTAGTCGTCACGCTTACAGCATTCGATCTTGGCATATTGCACAAAGAAGATCGCGAAATGGGTATTGGCGAGAGCCTCAAGCTATCGGCTTTCTACATCAGCATCGCGCTAGCCTTTGGGCTTTGGGTTTGGTTCCAGAAAGGTGCCGAGAGCGGGATGCAATATTACACTGGATTCTTTATTGAAAAGGCACTGTCGATCGACAATGTTTTTGTAATCAGTCTGATATTCACTTACTTTGCCATACCTCGGAAATACCAATATCGCGCGCTATTATGGGGCATTATCGCCGTCATCTTTCTACGCGGCATCATGATCGCGGCGGGGGCTGCAATCGTGCAAGAATATTATTGGGTGCTGTATATCTTCGCTGCATTCCTGATCGCAACCGGTGTCAAAATGCTTTTCACCGGCGACCAGGAGATGGACGTCGCAAAAAACCCCGTAGTCAAGTTTATCTCAAGCCACATGCGCGTCACAAAGGAACTGCATGGTCAGCATTTCTTTGTGAAGGTGCCTGATGAAAAAACTGGCAAGCTCGTACGAGCGGCAACGCCGCTGTTTCTTGCGCTAGTAATCATTAATCTGGCCGATCTCGTGTTCGCCGTTGATAGTGTGCCCGCCATTTTCGCCATTACGACTGACACGTTCATTGTTTACACTTCTAACATCATGGCAATTCTTGGCCTGCGCGCACTGTATTTCGCGCTCGCTGCGATGGTTCACCGGTTTCAGTATCTAAAATACGCGCTGGCGCTGGTTCTGGTATTCATCGGATCAAAGATCTTTGTGTCAGACTTCATTATGGGCGGCGATAAATTCCCGCCGGTGATGAGCCTCGCGGTAACCTTTGCCCTTATTCTGGGCGGAATATTCTACTCGCTCTGGAAAACTCGCCGCGTTGTGGAAGCTCTTTAAAATTACATCCCGAAACCAGCCATTTACTACAGGAGAATTCTGATGAAGTATTATGTTTTTACCCTATCCGCCATGGCAGGCTTGGCGCTGGTTGTGGCGCAGCCGGCGTTGGCGCAGCAGCCACCAAAAGTGTCTACAACAATGGCAACCTACACACCCATCACAATTGTTGAAGTCGAAGCCGCACAAATCGCATGGGGCACTGCTCTGGTCGCTATCTCGACTGAATTTGACAACAACGGAAAGGCGGCCGCGACGCGCGTTGCTGAACGAGTAATCGACACGGCTTACGGTTACAAAATGGGGCCGGTATTATTTAAGCCAACGCTGGCAGCCGCTCCGACGACGTTTCGCACGACCCGTGAAGGAGCGCTTTCCTATTTTGTCGGTGGCAATCCAAACTACCCCGGCGATAGTGGCTTCGCTCTCAAGCATTGGCGCAGTTACAAGATCGACAATGCCGCCATCCTGATCACCGGTAGCACTGCTATCTCGATGGGTAACGTGACGCTAACCGACCGTAAAGGCAATGTGACTGTGGTCGACAAGACCTTCGGCTATATACGCGATGGAGAAGGCAAGCTGCGGATCGTGCTGCATCACTCGTCGTTACCTTTTGGGGCGAAGTAAGCGCGCCTCAGCGTTCGAGCGAATTCTCGATAATCGTCGAGGAGCTCCACAGCGGGCAAATGCCAGAGACGCGCAACCGCCAAAATAAAAAGGATTACAAATTATGCCCAATCACACTCTCATGCTTTATGGCTCGCTGGAGGCTTCAAAACCAACCAGCGGACCTGCCGCCTTTGCAGTGGGCGCAGCCGCTGCGCTCGGTGCCCATCTTGATGTACTGGTGCCGCACACGGACTTCTCAATGCCAGGAACCTGGGATGGGCGCTCTGCCGAACAGATCGATCAGGAAACTGCCGTAAGGCGCCAGAACACCTCTGTACTGGCCGAAGCCATTGCGGCTGAAGCACGCGAACGCGGTGTACCGGTGACAACCCTGACCGATTGGGCACATGCGTTTGGTCTAATCCCGTTCGTTGGCGATAGAGCTAAACTGCATGATTTAACGGTCATTGGTGTAGATAATAGTGTCTTCCTCAGCGAGCGTGCCGTAGCAGAACATGTATTGTTCGATTCCGGTCGCCCGGTCATCATCGTTCCAAATCGCCATGGGTCATCATTTGCTTGTAAGAAAGTGATTGTCGCATGGGATCACAGCCGCACGGCCGCGCGAGCCCTGCATGATTCTTTGCCCTTTCTGCGGCTTGCCGAAGAAGTGACGCTGGTGGCGGTAGGCGGCGAAAAGCGTTTTCAAACAAGCCCCGATCCCGCAACCATCGAGACGGCACTTGCCCAAAAGGGCCTGAACGCCCGGTTCAAGCAGATCCATCTGGGTGAGGGCTCGATTGGTCAGGCGCTCCAAGGCCACGCTTTGCAATGCGGTGCGGACCTTCTGGTGATGGGCGCTTTTGGCCATTCGCGGCTACGAGAGTTTATCTTGGGCGGTGCTACGCGAGAATTGCTCGAAGACCCTAAGCTGCCAGTTCTCATGTCACATTGACCGATTTTAGGATAGGAACGTTCGATTAAAATCAGTGCTAAATGCCGGAAAATCGGTGGATCCATAGCGTGCGCGAAATAGTATCTGTAGTCATCGCTTTTGGTCCTTAGTCGGCAATTTCTTTTGCCTGAACGGACGTCTGGCCCGGTCTCAGAATAATCAAAAGCGGACTGTCCAAACTGTCCGACAGATACGCCCTATCCATCGGGCTAATCAAACGTCCGGTTACGGGCGCACTAACTGGCGTTAAGAATGTCTGCAACTGGGCGCAAAGCTGTCGTGACGCCAACTGTCCAAAACGGCTGCTTTTGGCTTTGATCACCTGAAAGCTGCC
>JANPAM010000167.1:0-3167 GCA_031429915.1 Sphingomonadales bacterium
GTATGATCTGGCACCCTTGTCAGTCACCATCACTCCAAAGCCCTTAAGCGTTTCATCCCACAGATGATTGCGCTTACCAGCTGGCGGCATGCCAACCGCCTCAACAGATTCCTTTGTGATCTTGCCAGTTGCCATGCTTACCCCTTCAGATAAGCACCGGAATATCATGCCAGCGGCTACATGTGAAGCCCTATGACGACAAAAGCGAAACAATTATAGAACAGGACGTGGACAAAGCGACATTTGACGGCATCTGATTACTGCTGAAGGAACAGAGCATCGGTCTCCAAAACCGAGGGTCGTGGGTTCGAGTCCCCCAACTCCTGCCATTTTCTTGACAATTTGACCGCCGCGCGCGACGCTTTTCCAGTCAGAGGAGAAGATGCGATGGACGAGTGGCAACCAATGCTTGGTGACGCTACGGCCTTCGGGGCCAAGCGCGCAGAGTTCGATTCTCAAGGCTATGTGCTGTTCGAGTCGGTGCTTGATGCGAATGTTCTGAGCGACATCCGCGTTGGGCTCGCGCCGTATCTGGAGCGGGACATTGCGGGACGCAACGATTTCGAGGGGCTTAAGACCAACCGCGTCTACGCCATGCTCGCCAAGGGGCGGGTGTTTGCCGACCTTGCCTGCCATCCACTGCCGCTTGCCTTTGCCGAAGCCGATTTAGGCCGCGAATGTCTGTTGTCCGCGTGCCTCGCCATCAGTATCCATCCCGGCGAGACCGTGCAGCCGTGGCATTATGACGACGGCCATTACCGCCTGCCCCGTCCACGCCAGTCGCTAGGGGTCAGCGCATTTTGGGCAATCGATGAAACCACTGAAGAAAACGGCGCGACCGAAATTATCCCGGGCAGCCATGTCTGGCCCGAGAATGAACTCCCCGGTTCGAGCAACGTCACCAGCTTTACAACGCGCGAATTCACTCAACAGTCGCACGACCCCGGCGCGCGGCGCGATGCGATCCAGGTGACGATGAAGGCAGGTTCGCTCATGCTGGCCAAAGGCACATTATGGCACCGTGGCGGGGCGAATCGTTCGGACCAACCAAGGATGATCGTCACGCCACAATATTGCCCTGGTTGGACTCGGCAGCTCGAAAACATGGCGCTGGCAGTGCCGCCTGCAATTGCAGCGACTTTGCCCAAACGCGCGCAGGAACTGATTGGCTACAGCATCCATCCGCCCTTTATGGGCTATGTCGACGGGATGCACCCCAATAGGGTGCTTGCCGAAGTTTAATGCCCCTTGGCGGGCCAGAATTTGTGATGCACGAATACGATCACCGCGCCCAATGCTAACCCGAACAGGCCGCATAATGCTGCATCAGCTAGCCAACCCAACAAACCGCCGGTTATTCCGACCATTTCACCGGGATAAAAATGCAATCCGTGAAGGATGATCTGTCCGCCAACCCACAGCATCGCCGCGGTGCCAACGGTCGAGAGCACTGCAAGCAGTTTCGGCATCCCGCGAACCAGCCCTCGACCAAACGCCTGTGTCCCGCCATTTTGCTGTTTGGCCATATGAAGCCCGATATCATCCATCTTCACAATTAGCCCGACCGTGCCGTAAACCGCGACAGTGATCCCGATGGCGACGACAATCAGCGCCCCCGCCTGCCCCCAAATCGACGGAATGTCAGCCGCTACATCTTTTAGTGCGATCGCCATGATCTCGGCTGACAAAATAAAGTCGGTCCGAATTGCCCCAGCAGCCATTTTGGCTTCATGCTCGGCGCTCGTCAGTTCCGCCACTTCTTCGGCAAGCGATTCTTCTTCGCCATCGGTCGCCTTGGCAAATTTCTCCATCACCTTTTCGGCACCTTCGAAACACAGATAGGCGCCGCCGATCATGAGTATCGGGGTAATCGCCCAAGGCAGAAACGCGCTGAGTAGCAAAGCCGCGGGCAGGATGAACAATAACTTGTTCTTCATCGACCCCTTCGCGATTTTCCAGATGATCGGCAGCTCGCGGTCTGGGGTAAATCCGGTAACATATTGCGGAGTAACCGCCGTATCATCAATTACCACGCCTGCCGCTTTGGTGCTCGCTTTCCCCGCCGCTGCCGCAACATCGTCAATCGACGCGGCGGCAACTTTGGTGATCGTTGCAATATCGTCGAGTAAGGCGGCTAGTCCGGATGGCATCGCAAATTTCCTGATTATAGAGTTGCAGACCCGATAGCCAAATGGGCCGATAGTTCAAGCCGCTTTGCCGCTGCAAACCCGCTTGCAAAACTGCAACGCTCTCGTTAAAGCCCTAGTCTTTCCGAAATCGGTTACCATATCGCTCTCGACTCCGCCGGTCGGAGCGCTGGCGGCTACCCATTTTGGAACAGAACAGGAAGTTGGAACATGGCAAAAACGAGCCCGGGTGAATTCATTCGTCAGGTGCGGACCGAAGTGGGCAAGGTCGTATGGCCGACCCGCAAGGAAACCGTTCAGACCGCGATCATGGTGCTTATCATGACCATAATCCTCGCCTTCTTCTTTCTTGGTGTCGACGCGGTGTTTGCCGCAATTGTAAAGGGGCTGCTTGCGCTCGCCAACTAAGGCGGCGTTCGCGCATTATCTAGAATAGAGATTTATGGCACGCTGGTACATCATTCACGCTTATTCGGGTTTTGAAAACAAGGTCCGCGACCAGATTATATCGGAGGCCGAGCGGCTCGGGCTGTCGGCGCTTGTCGAAGCGGTCGAAGTGCCCACCGAGCAAGTCACCGAAGTGCGCCGCGGCAAGAAGATCAAGGCCGAACGCAAATTCTTCCCCGGCTACGTGCTGGCGAAACTGAGCATGACTGACGATGTCTATCACGTCGTCAAGAACACGCCGAAGGTCACTGGCTTCCTCGGCGCGATGGGCAAGCCGCAAGCGATCAGCGAAGCCGAAGCCGCGCGAATCCTAAACACCAAGGAAGAACTCGCCGCCGCCCCGAAAAAGCGCGTGTCGGTCGATTACGAAATCGGCGATCAGGTCAAGGTTCTGGACGGTCCGTTCGCCAGCTTCAACGGCGCGGTCGAAGAACTCGATTTCGAAAAGAACCGAGTCAAGGTGTCGGTCTCGATCTTCGGACGCGCTACGCCAGTTGAACTTGATTTTGAGCAGGTTGAATTGATGAAGTAAGAATGGTTCACGCAGAGGCGCAGAGGCGCAGAGGACGCAGA
>JANPAM010000168.1:0-2671 GCA_031429915.1 Sphingomonadales bacterium
GCCAAACCGGATCCTGATGGCACCACTGACTCGCGGGCGAAGCAATGCTGGCCATGTGCCGGTGAGTGAACTGAAGGCCGAATATTACGGCCAGCGCGCCGATGCGGGTCTGCTGATTGCCGAGGCCACCGGTATTTCGCAGGAAGGCCTCGGCTGGCCATCGGCCCCTGGCATCTGGTCCGACGATCAGGTTGCTGCATGGAAGCCGGTTACCGACGAAGTTCACGCGCGTGGTGGACGGATCATCCTACAGCTGTGGCACATGGGGCGTCTGGTTCATTCCGATTTTCTGGGCGGAGCGCAGCCTGTTTCTTCGTCGGCAACCACTGCGCCCGGCGACGCACATACCGCCGAGGGCAAAAAGCCCTATGTCGAGGCACGTGCGCTTGAAACTTCGGAAATCCCGCGAGTCATCGCTGACTATGTCCATGCTGCAAAAAATGCGATTGCCGCTGGTTTCGATGGCGTCCAGATTCACAGCGCGAACGGCTATCTGATCGACCAGTTCCTGCGCGACAATGCGAATTTCCGCACCGACGAATATGGCGGATCAATCGAAAACCGGATTCGACTGTTGCGCGAAGTCACGCAAGCCGTAGTTGATGCAATTGGCGCTGACCGGACATCGGTTCGGCTGTCACCTAATGGCGAAACGCAAGGTGCAGACGATTCAAACCCCGTTGCTTTGTTTACTGCTGCGGCTTCGGCACTTCAGGACATCGGCATCGCCTTCCTCGAGCTTCGCGAAATCAAAACATATGGCAATTTCGGCACCACCGATGTGCCGCGCATATCACCCGAAATCCGCAAGGTGTTCACCGGCCCGCTGGTACTAAATCAAGAATATACCAAGGAATTGGCCGACGCCGATCTGGCATCTGGTCTGGCCGACGCGATTAGTTTCGGACGCCCCTATATCGGGAACCCTGATCTGGTTGAGCGGCTTCGCACTGGTGCCGAGCTGACACCCGACAATTACCGCACGTGGTATTCGCCCGGCGCCGAAGGTTACACCGATTATCCGGTTCTGGAGACTGCGGCGTCATAACGTCGCGCTGCCCCTCTTGACGCCCCGCTTTTTCCAGCGCAGTTTTGCGCCGGGAGGAGCGGGGAATGGGATCAATTAAAAAGGGTATATTG
Organism: Sphingomonadales bacterium; assembly: GCA_031429915.1. Lineage (GTDB taxonomy): Bacteria > Pseudomonadota > Alphaproteobacteria > Sphingomonadales > Sphingomonadaceae > Sphingorhabdus_B. The sequence goes on from JANPAM010000168.1 coordinate 1,141, forward strand.
ACCACGGTAGCTATTGTGGCCGTGGGCGCAGTGCTGACGTACGGCTGGCACGAGTGGCAGGCAAGCCGGGTACTTGGAAATTCGCGTGAGGCGCAGGTGGCGTCGGATTCCGAGGTAACCACTGGCATAGCCACGAAATTATTGTGGGGCGACACTCACCTCCACACGTCAAATTCGATCGACGCGTTCGGTTTCGGCGTGAAGCTTGGACCTGAAGAGGCGCTTCGCTTTGCCCGCGGTGAAGAAGTCACGGCGACATGGGGACTTAAGGCAAAGCTGGAGCGGCCACTCGATTTTCTCGTGATTGCCGATCACTCGGGCGGGTTGGGCGCGACCAAGGCATTGTATGAAGCGCCCGCTTTCCTCATCCGCGACCCGACATTGCGGCGCTGGCATGACGAAATGCACAAAGGCCCCGATGGTATGCAGCGCGTCACGGCCGAACTGATCGACAGAGCGGGTCGCAACGACTTGCCAGCCGCGCTCCGCGATCCCGAGCGTCAGCGCAAGACATCGACGACGATATGGGACGCGCATACCACGTTGGTTGAACGCTATAACGAGCCTGGCAAATTCACCGCGTTCATGGGGTTTGAATATACGCTGATGCCCGGCGGCAATAATTTACACCGAGTCGTGATGTTCCGCGACGGCAAAAGCCGCGCCAATCAGGTGCTCCCTTATGATCCTGGACAAGGCGACGCGCCGGTCAGCCAGTTGTGGGACTATATGGAGAATTACGAAAAGGTAACCGGCGGCAAGGTTCTAGCGATCCCGCATAACAGCAATCTGTCCAACGGCATGATGTTCGAAATGGTTGGTCCGGGTGGCGGCCCGATGACGGCTGATTATGCACGGCGGCGCGCGACGCGTGAACCCGTCGTCGAGATCACGCAGATCAAGGGCGACAGCGAAGCGCATCCGTTTCTGTCACCCAATGACGAATTTGCGGGCTTTGGCACCGCCGGTTGGGACATCGGCAATCTAACCTTGCAGGCGGCGAAGATGCCGCAGGATTATGCAGGCGAATATATCCGCGAAGCATTGAAACGCGGGTTAGCGATTGAAGCCAAGACCGGTGTTAATCCGTACAAGTTCGGCGTTATCGGATCGACCGATAGCCACACCAGCCTTGCAACCGGCGATGAGGATAATTTCTTCGGCAAACATTCGGGCGGTGAGCCAAACGGTAAGCGGGCGTCCGATGCGCAAAATCTTGGCAATCAATCGGGTCGCTTTGGCTGGCATTATCTGGCTGGCGGCTATGCAGCCGTTTGGGCAACCGCCAACACACGAGCGGCGATTTTTGATGCGATGATGCGCAAGGAGATTTATGCGACAACCGGTCCCCGCATGGCCGTTCGGTTTTTCGGTGGGTGGGATTTCACCGCAGATGATTTTACTGCTGACTGGGTAAAATCGGGCTACGCGCGCGGTGTGCCGATGGGTGCCGATTTGAGGCAAGGCAAGGGTTCGCCCAAATTCATGGTTTCGGCGCTGAAAGATCCGATGGGTGCCAATCTCGACCGCG
>JANPAM010000169.1:0-8417 GCA_031429915.1 Sphingomonadales bacterium
GGACGGTGCGGCATTGAGGCGTGGCCTGCGCACAGGCTTTGTGTCCCAGCGAAGCTTGACAGGTTTGGCGGGGCGGACGGGGGGACGTGAGGGAGGTTGAGCCATGCGCGCGCCTTTGCCCTATCACCGCACAAAAGTCACGTGACGGTTATAGCCATTTGCCATTCAGGAAAATGGCGTTAGGCAGTCTGTCAAAGAATTCGGAGGGGTTCGCATGTCAGTCGATTTACTGCGGTTTGTTATTTTTGTAATCATTCTGGGCGCTTTGCCGGTGATTGCGTTTCTAATTCCGGCGTTCCGGCCCTATTTGCGCAAAGCCCCGATGGTCACCTTCCTGCTTGGCATATCGAGCGGATTTCCGCTGACATTGCTGATTGCGACAATGACGTTCTGGCTGGCCAAGGTCGGCATCGACACCGCAACTATCGGTTTCCTTGTGGCGCTTGGTATTCCCTATACGCTCAAATTTCTCTGGGCACCTTTGGTTGATAAACTGCCGTTGCCGTTTCTCACCAAGACATTCGGACAAAGACGAGGCTGGCTGTTTTTCATTCAGGCATTGTTGTTCGTATCCATCTGGCAACTCGGCGCGAGCAATCCGCAACCGGGCAACATCGGCCTGTTCGCTATCTGGGCGCTGATTACGGCATTCCTGTCGGCGACGCAGGACATCGTCATCGACGCCTACCGCATCGAGATACTCGACGAAGAGGAGTTCGCCCACGGCACCGCAACCAACCAGTTCGGCTATCGCACCGGCAACCTGATTGCTGGCGCAGGGACCATCTATTTTGCCTCGCAAGAGGGATTGGGCCTTGGCTGGGCAACGGCATACGGCTTAACTGCCTTCGCCATTATACCCGCGATTATCGGAGCGCTGTGGGCGGGGCCGGGCAAGTTTGTCGACCGCTTCGCCGATGCTTCGGGAATGTCCGCTGGACAATGGCTCAGGGAAAGCGTGGTTAATCCATTCCGCGAGTTTCTGACCCGGCACGGCGCGTTTTACATCTTGGGCTTTGTGCTGGTCTACAAGGTAGGCGACGCGATGGGGCAGGCGATGCTTAGTCCAATGATCGTCGATCTCGGTTTTGCCGACCTTGATTATATTTCGGCAAACAAGCTTTGGGGCTTCGGTGCTCTGATCGTCGGCTCGGCGCTTGGTGCACCGTTCATTTTGTGGCTCGGCATGGGCCGCGCGCTGCTCATCAGCGGATTGATGATGATGTTTTCCAATGTCATGTTCATGATATTAGCGGCGACCGGCAATGATTACTGGATGCTGGTAGCTGCGATCTGCACCGAAAACCTGACGAGCGGTATCGGGCTGACGGTGTTTGTAACCTATCTGTCAGGGTTATCGAGCCTTGCCTATACCGCAACGCAGTTCGCACTGCTGTCATCTTTCGCCGGCGTCGGGCGGACGTTTATGGCGGGGCCAGCGGGCATTATCGCGGAGAATGTGGGATGGGTCGGCTTCTGGGGTTTCACTGTGGTCGCGGCGATACCGGGCATGATTCTGCTGTGGGTGCTCTGGAGCAAAGGATACGTCGTTCAGGGTATCCGCCAAGCCGAGGTGGTCGATGAGAAAGCGCTTAGGGAACCAGTTGGGCCACTCAGGATATTGGGCTTTGTGCTGGTGGTGGCGGGACTGATTGGTGTGCTGCTTTCAGGACCGCTTGAATTAGCCAACAGCATCACGGCGATATTTGCGGCCGTGCTGGTAGCGGGCGGTTTGCTGGCGTGGAAAGGGCAGCCTGCGAAAGCCTCTTAGCCAGTCCCAGCTTTTGTCATTCCCGCGAACGCGGGAATCCATGGCCTGAGCAATAGTCCTAGACAACACCGTCGGGACAACCCGTAGATTCGACCATGGATCCGCGTTCGCGAGGATGACAATGAGGGGGGTTAATCGGGCACCTGGTTATTAGCGCGCAAAACCTCGCCAGCAAGATATAGCGACCCGCATATCAAAATATTGCGCGGATTACTTGCAGTGGATAACCGCTGAACCGCTGCGAGCAGGGTTTCGCTGGAATAAGCATCGATGCCCAATCGTTTTGACACCACTTCGCATAAATCGTCGGGATCATGATGCTCATGCCCTGGTATCGGCACGGTGTGGAGCGACGCAATCTTGTGCGTGAACGGCTTTAGGAATCCGAGCGCATCCTTGTTCGCCAGCATACCGATAATCACATGCACCGGCGGCCCGTCCTCCAGAATCATGGCAATCGCCACGCCAGCATCGGGGTTGTGACCGCCGTCTAGCCAAACGCTCGATCCTTCGGGTAGCAGATCGGTCAGCGGACCTTTGCCAAGCAGCTGCATCCGCGCTGGCCAGCGGGTCCATTCCATTGCGGCGGACAGGGCGGCTTCTGGAACTGTGATTGCCGTTTGATGACGCAGCATTGCAACAGCCAGCGCCGCATTGTCCGCCTGATGCGCGCCGATCATGCGAGGCAAAGGGAGTGTGAGTTTGCCAGCCTCATCGCGGTAATGCAGGCGGCCTTCATAGGTGACGGCATCCCATGCCTCGCCGCATGCCAGCAATTTTGCTCCGGATTTGGTTGTTTGCGCGGCGATGGTCTGCGCCATCGACGTTGCGTATTTTTGCGTGACCAACGCCACGCCCGATTTGGCAATGCCTGCCTTTTCAAACGCTACGCGGTCGAGTGGCGCTTCGGGCGTGCCGTCCTCTGGTGCCAGAAGAAAGGCTTCATGGTCGATACCGAGCGAGGCGATGCCGCAAATGGCGGGCGAGGCGATGACGTTGGTAGCATCGAGCCTGCCGCCGAGGCCTACCTCAATGATGCACGCATCGGCTGGTGTTCGCGCAAAGGCCAGAAACGCGACGGCAGTTGTAACTTCGAAGAAGCTGGCCTCAAGCCCCTCTGCATGGTCCAAAACTTCAAAGAGTAAGGCAGAAAGGATGTTGTCATCGATCAGTTTCCCAGCAACCCTGATCCGTTCATTGAACCGAACCAGATGCGGGCTGGAATAGACATGCGCGGCAAGCCCCGCCGCCTCGATAGCACCGCGCAGAAAAGCGCAGGTCGAGCCCTTGCCGTTGGTGCCCGATACGTGGAACACAGGCGGCAGTTTGTGGTGAGGGTTGTCGAGGCGATCAAGCAAAGCGGTGATGCGCTCAAGCCCGAGGACATCGCGCCCCGGCGAGAGCATAGTCAGCCGGTCGAGTTGCGCTTGGACAGCGGGGTCAGTGGAGATTGCAAAGTCAGCCACTAACCTAACCTTTGTCATTCCCGCGAACGCGGGAATCCATGGCCTGATCTATCGGTTTAAATCGAACCATAAATCTCGCCATTCCGGATTGGCTCGCTCGATCAGGTCGATTTTCCACGCACGGTTCCATTTCTTTAGCTGCTTTTCACGCTTTATGGCGTCTCGGACATCGGCATACTGCTCGTAATGAACCAGATGCGCGGTCCGGTTTTCCTTTGAGAAGCCGGCATAGAGTTTTTCCCGATGCTCATGAACGCGGCGATGCAGATCGTTGGTCATGCCGATATATGTCGTTCCGTTCTTCTGACTGGCCATGATATAAACGAAATATATGGGCGACATAGTCAGGCCATGGATTCCCGCGTTCGCGGGAATGACAAAGTTTCAAGGTTTCGGCCTTCGCTCAAGCCGCCTTCTTCACCGGCGCCAGATAACCAACCAGCTTCGACAAAGTCTCACGTAACTCGTGCCGGTGAGTAACCATGTCGATCATGCCGTGCTCTAACAAATATTCCGACGTCTGGAACCCTTCGGGCAATTTCTCGCGGATCGTTTGTTCGATAACGCGCCGCCCGGTGAACGCCAGTGTCGCTCCTGGTTCAGCGATGTGGATATCGCCCAACAACGCATAGCTTGCCATGACTCCGCCCGATGTCGGGTCGGTCAATACCACGATATAGGGCAGGCCTGCCTCCTTCAACATCGACAGGCCAGCGGTCATTCGCGGCATCTGCATCAGGCTTAATATGCCTTCCTGCATCCGCGCTCCGCCAGAGGCTGTGAAAATGACAAACGGGCAATGGTTCTTGATCGCACATTTGACCGCGTCGATGAATGCTTCACCAACCGCCATTCCCATCGATCCGCCCATGAAGGCGAAGTCCTGCACGGCGACGATGACGGTCTGTTCGTCGATTTCGCCAAGCGCGCTGATCATCGCGTCGGTTTCCCCAGTTGCGAGGCGAGCGGCTTTGATGCGGTCGGTGTATTTCTTGGTGTCCTTGAACTTCAGCGGATCTTCGCCAACGCTAGGTGGGGTCAGGACTTCATAGCTGTCGTCATCGAACAATGCGGCAAAACGCTCGGCAGGGCCGATACGACCGTGGTGATCGCATTTGGGGCAGACCGACTGGTTCTCCTCGAACTCCTTGAGGAAGACCATCGAGTTGCAACCCTTGCACTTGTGCCAGAGCGTCTCCGACGTTTCGCGCTTGGCGATGAAGGGAATGACGTTGCGGACTCGGGTGACCCAGTTCATGCGGCGACCTTTCTGGCGGCGACGATGGCTTGTTTGAGTGATGCCACATAATCGCGGAGGGGGCCAGCGGCGTTGACGCCGTGCTGGGCGACCAGTTCGACCAGCGCTGACCCGACCACAACGCCATCTGCAACGCGCGCGATGTTCGCGGCTTGCTCTGGCGTGCGGACGCCGAAGCCCACCGCGACGGGCAGATCGGTATGGGCTTTCAGACGCGTGACGGCCTCGTCGATGCTGGTTTGGGCTGCCTGTTGCAGGCCGGTGATCCCGGCGACGCTGACATAATAGAGAAAGCCCGACGCGCCGTCGAGGACCGTTGGTAGTCGCGCTTCGTCTGTGGTGGGGGTGGCGAGGCGGATGAGGTCGATGCCTGCTGAGCGCAGATACGGACCGAGTTCGGGGTCTTCCTCGGGCGGGATGTCGACGCAAATGACACCGTCGACGCCAGCCTTGTTGCATTCGGATGCGAACCAGTCGCCGCCTCGAATTGTCATCGGGTTGGCATAGCCCATCAGCACCAAAGGCGTGTCAGGGTGGTGCGAGCGGAAGGCAGCAGCAATCGCGAAGATATCGGCGGTGGTGGTGCCAGCATTAAGGCTGCGGATATTCGCTTCCTGAATTGCGGGACCATCGGCCATCGGGTCGGTGAAGGGCATGCCAAGTTCAATCACATCCGCCCCGCCTGCAACCAACGCGTCGAGATTGGCAGCAGTGTCGCCGTCACCAGCGGTGATGAAGGTTACGAGCGCAGGGTGGGATTTTGAGAAGGCGGTTGTGAGGCGGGTCACTGGCGACGACTTTGTAGGAGTCCCTCAACGGCAAATGCAATCACAGCCGCCACGAAAACCATCAACGTAGGGTTAAGGAGGCCGGTCTCGCCGTTGCTATAACCATACACAAATGAAGTGATGGCGATCAACGCTGCACTGCTTCCAACAAAAAATGTCAATGACCGCCTGTTTACAAGCTGTTTCATATCTTCGTCCCCAAAGCCTCAGCCACGGTGAAAATATCCTTGTCGCCACGCCCGCAGAGGTTCGCCAAGATAATCTGGTCACGGTCCATTTTTTTCGCCTCGCGTTCGACCGCTGCAATCGCGTGGGCAGGTTCGAGCGCGGGGATGATGCCTTCGGTGCGGCACAGCAACTGGAACGCGGCGAGCGCCTCCTTGTCGGTAACGCTGTCGTAGCGGACGCGACCGATTTCCTTGAGCCAGCTATGTTCGGGGCCGATGCCGGGGTAATCGAGTCCAGCACTGATAGAATGCGCCTCGGCGATCTGGCCGTCATCGTCCTGAAGCAAATAGGTTTTGTTCCCATGCAGAATGCCGGGGCGACCGCCCGCAAGGCTCGCGGCGTGCTCGGCGTCAAGCCCATGCCCAGCAGCTTCGATCCCGAGCATCGCAACATCGGTGTCATCCAAGAACGGATGGAACAGGCCAATCGCATTCGACCCGCCGCCAATCGCCGCGACCAGCAAATCGGGCAAGCGATTAATCCGCGACAGCATCTGCGCGCGCGCTTCGGTGCCGATTACGCTTTGAAAATCGCGGACCAACTCCGGGTAAGGGTGCGGGCCAGCGGCGGTGCCGATGATATAGAAAGTGTCGTGGACATTGGCGACCCAGTCGCGCAGGCCTTCGTTCATCGCATCTTTGAGCGTACCTGCACCGCTGGTAACCGGAATAACCTCGGCCCCCAGCAGGCGCATCCGGAACACGTTGGGCTGCTGCCGGTCGATGTCTTTGGCGCCCATGTAAATAAAGCAGGGCAGGCCAAATCGAGCGCAGACGGTCGCGGTGGCAACACCGTGCTGGCCAGCGCCGGTTTCGGCAATGATCCGGGTCTTGCCCATTCGAATGGCGAGCAGGATTTGACCGATGCAGTTGTTGATCTTGTGTGCGCCGGTGTGGTTTAGCTCGTCGCGTTTGAACCAGATTTGCGCGCCTTTTCCTTCCGGCGCGGACTTGCGGACTTCCTCGGTCAATCGCTCGGCATAATATAGAGGCGAAGGCCTGCCGACATAATGTTCAAGCAGATCGTCGAACTGCGCCTTAAACGCAGGGTCGATCTTCGCCGCGCGATATTCGCGCTCCAGATCGAGCACGAGCGGCATCAATGTCTCGGCGACGTAACGCCCACCAAACTGGCCAAAATGGCCACGCTCGTCAGGCTGGTTGCGGAAGGAGTTCGGGGTCAGTTCAGCTGTTGTCATAATCGCGGACCGCTTTGCAGAAAGCGGCAATCTTGTCCACATCCTTGACGCCGGGCGCGCTTTCCACGCCCGATGAGGTGTCGACAAGCGGGGCGCGGGTGACCGCCAAGGCTTCGCCAACATTCTCGGGGTCAAGGCCACCCGCAAGACCCCAATCGACCTTGTGCCGGTGCTCGGCGAGCAATGACCAGTCGAACCGAGTCCCCGTGCCCCCCGGCAAAGCTTGCGCAGGTGCATCGAACAGCAAACGGTCGGCAATGCCAACGAAGCGGTCGCTGGTCAGCAAAGTTTCACGGGTTTTAACCCCAAGCGCCTTCCATATTTCCAAGCCAGTCGTGTCCTTTACCGCACGCAGCCATTCAGGCGTTTCGGTGCCGTGAAACTGAACCATATCAGGCTTCACTTTCTCAATGGCTATTCCGGTAACGTCGGCAGGCGCGTTGACCAGCAGCAGCACGATCTTGAGCGAAGACGGCGTGTTCGCCCGCAACATCGCGGCCTGATCGAGCGAAACATGGCGCGGGCTTTTATCAAAATGGACAAGCCCGATATGAGTCGCACCGCCCTTGGCAGCGGCATCGATAGCGGCGGTCGTGGACAGGCCGCAGATTTTGATTTGAGTTGGCATAAGCGACGCCATTAGCGAAGCTAATCGCGGTCGTCATCTTGAACTTGTCGCTCAATCAGCGAGGGTGAGTGTCGGGGGATACTCACCCTACGCCGCTGCTATAGCTATTTCTTCAGGCTGAAGCTCGACGATGACAGAAACTTCCAACCGGTTCCGTCGCGCACCAGCGTTTCGATGATGGCGTTTGCGTCACGGTCCGGTTTGTCGGTGCCGCGCTGGCTCACGTTTACCGCGACATAATTGACCACTGCGGTATTTCCACGGATCGCGATTGCGGCGGGCGATATGTCATAGTGAACGGTTTTGGATTGGCTTTCATTGAAGCGGCTCCATTTGACCAACGATTCTTTGTATATCGGCATCGGGTTTTCCTGTGACCAGGATATGACATTGTCATCGACATAGGATCCCGGCCATTTGCCATTTTGCGCGGCTTCATCGGCCCATGATTGCGAGACGACATTCCAGACCGCCGTCTGTTCGGCTGACCACGTCGGGGCTTGCGCGCTTGCCGTAGCGGCCAAGCCAAAGCCTGCCGCGAGTGCCAATAATGTCTTCGAAATCTTGCTTGTCATAACTCATCTCCTGTCAGTTTCAGGAGCATCCAGCGCGCGTCTTACCCTGAATGCTCCCAACGAGAACATTTTAACGGTACGACCCGACGGGAGACTAAGCAGAATTTACAGAATGAGGCAAATGATAGCGGGGGCTGGTTGGCTTAAAGCGTACCCACAATAGCCCGCGCAGCGTCGTCGGGGCTTTCCGCCTTGGTAATCGGACGGCCGACCACTAGCACGCTCGCGCCGTCGTCGCGGGCTTGCCTTGGCGATACAGTGCGTTTCTGGTCGCTGCTATTTCCGCCCTCGGGGCGCAGCCCAGGAACAACGAAAAAGCCGTCTTTCCAGCTCTTCTTGACCGCTTTGACTTCATGGCCGGAGCAGACGATCCCGTCGAGCCCAGCTTCTTGCGCTAATGCGGCCAGCCGAGCGACCTGAAGATCGGGGCTATCGGATATACCAACACGGTTTAGGTCGTGATCATCGAGACTGGTCAGCACCGTCACCGCCACCACTTTGGTAT
>JANPAM010000170.1:0-2323 GCA_031429915.1 Sphingomonadales bacterium
TGCTGCCGTTTTTGGCGGTTGCACTTGCAATACCGCCGAAACGGTCGACCTCTGCACTCGGGGTATTTCTGTCGATTGTGATGGTTGTGACGTATCATAAAATCAACGAATATGCGGCGGGGGTTGGCGGCATGGGCGTAATCGACCCGATTATTGCATTATGGCTGCCGTTCCTGTTTTTTGCCGGGCTGATCCTGTGGATGTATCATGTGATCGCGCATGTGCCAGGCGGTCAGCCGATTGGCGCGCTTGAGGTGTTCGCGGCAAAGGCCGGGAAATCGGTTCGTAAACTGCTTCGCTTCGGACGCAAGTCGCGGTTGGCGAAAATCGGCATGGCGGAAGCGGAGGCATAGGCGGTGCATTTCTTCCCTTCGCGCAACATCACGATGTACATGGCAAAGCTGTTCATTGTGCGCAGTCTGGCGGTATTGGCGATGCTTGTGCTCATCCTGCAGACGCTCGATTTGCTGGGCGAAAGCGGCAAGATATTATCGGTCGCGGGCAATGGTCAGGGCGATGTGATAGCCTACATAGGAATGCGGATACCGCAACTGGTCGCACGGTTTTTGCCGTTTTCGATATTACTCGGAACCTTGATAACCTTTACCACGCTCAGCCAGAACAGCGAAGTTGTTGCCATGAAAGCGGCAGGCCTGTCGGCGCACCAAATCCTTGCTCCGATGTTCGTAGCAAGCTTTGTAGTGGCTGTGTTTTCGTTTGTATTTAACGATATGGTCGTGGCACCGAACACAGCCAAATTGAAAGTTTGGCAGGCTGTCGAATACGGACCGGTGCCAGCCGATACCGGCATCAAAACCAATATCTGGGTGCGCGAGGGCGAGGACTTGATCAACGCTGGGACAGTCACCGGTACTGGCGCTTCAACCAAATTGGGCGATGTCAGCATTTATTTGCGAGCCAATGGCGGGCTTCGTCAGGTTGTGCGTGCGAAGGAAGGGAATTATGCCAGCGGCGCTTGGCAACTGAAGAACGGCACCACTTTCGACGTGGCGACCACCGAGCAGAAAAGCTTTGAAGCATTGACCGTCGGCGAGGGAATTACCCCGGACCGGTTCAACTATGTAAAAGTCGACGGCGACAGCCTTGCGTTCTTTCCGCTGATGAATGCGATTAGCGATCTAAAGGCGGCGGGCAGGCGAACTGATAATCTCGAGGGAATATTGTGGCACAAACTGTCCGCCCCGTTGTCGACATTGCTTATGCCGCTTTTGGCCGCAGTGGCGGCTTTCGGACTAGCTCGATCGGGGGCATTGTTCCTTCGAGCGGTGATCGGCATGGCGCTTGGCTTTACGTATTTTGTTGCCGATAATTTTGCACTGGCGATGGGTAATCTCGGCGCGTATCCGCCGCTGGTGGCTGCATGGGGACCGTTTCTGCTTTTCTTGCTAATCGGCGAGACGGTGCTGGTCCGCACCGAAGAATGAGCGGACCGGTCGAAGATGCGCTGGTACCGCCGCACCCTGACGCAAGCGTCCCTGCGGTCAGCACATCGGAGGTCGCGAAAGGAGCCGGGCTTGCCGGGTTAGCAAGGCTCGGTGCGCTCATCGAGGTGGTTGCGCAACCCGCTTATACCTGGATGTTCGGGTTGACCGGATACGGCGTCTACGTCGTTTTGTGGGCGGCGATCAACATATTGGCGAACATTCTCGATCTGGCAATGGGGCAGGCGTTGCAACGAATTGTGCCTGCTGAAGACTCCCGGGAACGTGAGCACGGCGCGGTTCGCTTTGCCTTGCTGTTGGGCACCGGCTTGGGCGTAATTGCAGCGCTCGGGATAACGCTGTCCGCCAGTTGGCTAGCGACATTCGTCGCCTCTGCGCCCGACGATGCGGCGACGTTACCGCTCGCTATCGCGTTATTCGCGTGGAGCCTGCCGCTCTGGATATTCGTCGAAATCGCAACTGCGGCAGCGCGCGCGAAACGAGCATTTGGTCCGGAAATCCGCTTGCGAATTTTTTGGGAACAGGTCGCTCGGCTGGTGTTCGCAACCGGATTTTTCCTTGTCGGTTTTGATCTGACCGGTTTGCTACTGGGACATATGCTGTCGTTAGCGTTGACTGCAATCTTGTCAGCTCGGTTGCTCGGACGTTACTATGACGCCGGACTGTTATGGCGTGCGCCGATGCCTCGAGTGACACAGCTCGCTGTATTGGGAAGCGGTGCAGCGATGATGCCGCCGGCGATCGCTCGGCGAGCCTATAACGACTTGCCGCCGATATTGTTGAACCTGATGATCCCCGGCGCGGCAGGGGCAACGGCGGCGGCGCTCTTCGGCATCGCACGCAAGATCGCATCGATCCCG